>JBJEOD010000434.1:0-4539 GCA_051880535.1 Acutalibacteraceae bacterium
CAGGGAGTTACTATCACATTTGAAATGCCGCGCTTAGCTGCTCTATTTGAGGACAAAGCGGAATATGAGGCGTTTTGTAACCGTCATAAAAAAGCTGTTGTTGAGAAGCAGAACTTGGCTGAATATGAGGGAAACTGTTTTCTCGGTATTGATGCCGGCTCCACAACAACAAAATTAGCTTTGATCGGTAGCGAAGGTCAATTACTCTTTTCCTATTATGCGAATAATCAAGGTAATCCTATAGAAACCGCTAAAAATGCAGTACTGGAGCTGCAAAAAAATTTACCCGCAAACGCGAAAATTGTCAGATCCTGCTCCACCGGTTACG
Organism: Acutalibacteraceae bacterium; assembly: GCA_051880535.1. Taxonomy (GTDB): domain Bacteria; phylum Bacillota; class Clostridia; order Oscillospirales; family Acutalibacteraceae; genus UBA737. The sequence goes on from JBJEOD010000434.1 coordinate 329, forward strand.
GAGAAGAACTTTTGAAATCTGCCTTTTCTTTGGACGAGGGAGAGGTGGAAACCATCGCTCACTGTACCGCCGCCTCCTTTTTTGACAATCAGGTGGATTGCGTATTGGACATCGGCGGACAGGATATGAAGTGTATCAAGCTAAAAAACGGCGCTGTCGATTCGATCTTGCTTAACGAAGCCTGTTCTTCCGGATGTGGCTCCTTTATTGAGAACTTTGCCAATTCGCTGGGATACTCCGCCGAGGAATTTGCCAAAGAAGCACTTTTTGCCGAAAAGCCGGTGGACCTTGGAACACGCTGTACTGTATTTATGAATTCCAATGTCAAGCAGGCTCAAAAGGAAGGTGCAAGCGTATCGGATATTTCCGCAGGACTTGCTTATTCGGTCATCAAAAACGCCCTGTTTAAGGTTATCAAACTGACAAACGCCAAGGATTTGGGGCGGCATATCGTAGTGCAGGGCGGCACTTTCTATAACAAAGCTGTCCTTCGCGCTTTTGAGAAAATTGCCGGAGCAGAAGTGACCTGCCCGGATATTGCAGGATTGATGGGAGCTTTCGGGGCGGCGTTGATTGCCCGTGCCGATTACAAAGGACAGCCCACCTCTATGCTGCCGTTGGAAAATATCGTATCCATGACCTATACATCCTCCAGCCGGAGATGCGGCGGCTGTTCCAATAACTGTATGCTCACGGTCAATAAGTTTCCAAAAGGACGCACTCATGTTACCGGAAACCGATGCGAAAGAGGACTTGGCAATGCGGGAGCCAACCAAAAGGCACCGAATCTGTTTGAATACAAACGCAAGCGCCTGTTTGATTATGAGTCACTTGCAGAAAGCGATGCGCCAAGAGGCGCGCTCGGTATTCCACGTGTTCTGAACATATACGAGAATTATCCTTTTTGGGCCACTTTTTTTAGGCAGCTCGGATTCCGTATAGTTTTGTCCCCGTTTTCCGAGCGGAAAATTTATGAGCTCGGAATGGTATCCATCCCTTCGGAGTCAGAATGTTATCCGGCCAAACTGGCGCATGGGCATGTACAGTGGCTTATCAATCAAGGAATCAAAACGATTTTCCATCCCTGCGTGTTTTATGAGCACCAGGAAACCGAAAACGCGCAGAATCACTTTAACTGTCCGATCGTCGTTTCCTACCCGGAAAACCTGAAAAACAACGTAGAGGCTGTGGCGGACGGTGAGGTGAAATATATCCGTCCCTTTATTGCCTTTACCAGCGAAAAGACTGCTGCCGACCGCTTGGTTCGCCTTTGCAAAGAGGAATGGGATATTCCCGCGCCGGAGGTGAGAAAGGCGGCGCAGCTTGCCTGGAACGAACAGCAGAAAGCCAAAGCCGACATTCGGGAGGAAGGAATACGGCTCCTGGCACAGATGGAGCAGGACGGCAAACGCGGCATCGTGCTCGCCGGTCGTCCATACCATATTGATCCGGAAATCAACCACGGCATTCCCGAATTGATTGCTTCTTACGGTCTGACCGTGTTTACGGAGGACAGCCTCCCTGTCAAACAGAATACCGACCGCTGTCTTCGCGTCGTCGATCAATGGGTTTATCATTCTCGACTTTATTCAGCGGCAGAATTTGTGAGGGAGCGGGACGATCTGGAACTGATCCAGTTCAATTCCTTCGGCTGCGGTCTGGATGCGGTTACCACCGATCAGGTCAATGAAATTTTGGAGCACAGCAACAAGCTCTACACGCTCCTTAAAATCGATGAGATCAACAATCTCGGCGCCGTCCGCATCCGGATCCGCAGTTTGATCGCCGCCATGCGGATGCGAAGCAAGGAACATATCAAGCCGAATCCGCAGCCGGTGGCTTATCACCGGGCGGAATATTCCGCCGAAATGCAGGCACAGGGCTATACAATACTTGCCCCGCAGATGAGTCCGATTCACTTTGACATATTGGAACCGGTTTTCAAAAAGCACGGATTTTAGTCTGATTATTCTTGATGCTAATTTATCCGTTCAAGACGATCATAAACTTTTACGGGCTATGCGGAAAGCCAAAAGAACTCCCATTTTAGTATTGTCATCCAGAAACGATCATAAAGATCGATTCGATTCACTGCAAGCAGGAGCTCACGCTTATATGGGAGAACCCTTTACCTTGGAAGAATGTTTAGCACAAGCTCAATCGTTGATGCAATTATATGCAGTACAACACCCCGATGCTAAAGAATGTGTAACATTAGCATTTGGAAAAGAATTAGTGATTGATCCGGAAAGCCGACAGGTATTTCTAAAAGGCAAAGAACTCCATATGACTCGCAAAGAGTTTGATTTGCTTTTTTGCCTTGCGAGCAATCCGGGAAAGGTTTTTACCAGGGAACAGTTATATGATCTTTTGTGGGATGAACAATCTGCTTTCAATGTTGACGATGTGGTGAAAGCTCATATTAAAGCATTGCGGAACAAGCTTTCGGAATCAAAAAAGGAATATATAAAAAATATATGGGGTGCGGGTTATCGCTTTCATAATGATGAGCAATAAAATTCCCGAAACCTTCCCGATATCTTCCCTAAAAATTCCCTTTTATGGTGTAAAATAAGAATGAAAAAAGTAGCCTTGCAGCTACTTTTCGGGAGCAGTATCAATTAAGGCTTTCACGGTTGCTTTGACGACTTCCAACGAACGTTCATCGCAATCCGAAAGCATACGGAGGAGATTTTCTACTTCGGAATCTTTGGACGGCTTCTCGGGGTAGAAAATCAAATCCGGTGAAATTGAAAGTTCTCGGATCAGCTTGTAAAGAACATCGAAACTCGGTTTCTTGCCTTCGTTTTCGATCCGATATAAGTATCGCTCGGTAATACCGGCCCTATAAGCTAAAGCCTCAATTGTAATATCGGCTTTTTCGCGGGCGGATTTTATAATATCTCCGAGTTTTTCAGGTTGTTTATGCACTGACGGTTCACCTCCATATATAATTATACTGATTTAGGTCATGTTGATAATGGCATGACATTTCAAAAATGCTGGCTTGACAGTTCTTAATATACTGAACTAAAAATAAGTTGTATCTCGCCAAATAAAAAAAACGGGATTGGGCGGGACGCACAAACACGCAAAACCCCTCCGATCCGGAGTTTTTTGGATTGGAGGGATTTTTTATGCGTTGGACTTATTCCAGCCCTTCGTTGCTCATAACGAGCGACGAATATGATTTACCTTTTAACCCGTAGTTTCCCTGCTGGTATACGGTCAAAAAAAGCTATCATCCCCCATCGGATATTTACGGGATTTATACTGAACTCACAATACAGTATAATAATGAAATAAGAGGTTTTTGTGTGCCTATTGCATGGCTGATTTTGCCGTGCGATAGGCATTTTTTTATATTTAACAAGCGGAGCCTTCCGCGTTGCCGCAGTCCTCCGAAACTGTCTGAACTTAAAAATTCAGACAGAACGGAGGAAAAAGAAATGGATGGATATCATCCAAAACGCAGAAAGGATAAAGACAATCCTTATTCTATTTACACGACAGAAAACGGCAAGCACTTTTTATCTTTTACGGATGGACAAGGTGTATATCACCACTTGGAAATCAGCGATGATCTATTTCAAGTATTCGATAGATTTGAACTGGATGACCTTTCCTTCCTGAATGAGACGGACAGGCACTATTCTGATGAAGAACTGAATGATCAAACCATTGCTCGGCATCTACTGTATAAGTCCGATTCAATTGAAGAAGAATTTTACCGAAAAATGCAAAATGAACAGCTTCACAAAGCAATAGCAAAATTGTCCGAAAAGCAAAGGAAAAGGCTAATCCTCTATTTTTTTGGTGAGCTTACATATGAGGAAATCGGAAAATTAGAAGGCTGTAAGTATCAAACAGTTCAAGATTCCATTTACGCTGCTTTAAAAAGATTGAAAAAATTTTTAGAGTAGAACCCTGTGTTTTTGCTTTTAAGTGAGGTAACAGGTGAAGGGGTTAAATCCTTCACCTGTTTTCCGTTGCGGGGAAATAGGTCTTGCTCTTTGACAAGTTCATAGTACAGCGCATTTTTTACCTTCCCTCTGCTGTCGGGAAATCCGATAAGCCACAAGAGCGAACACACAGACTCCAATCATAATGAAAAATGTTTTGCGTGTCTGCTGTCTTCAAGACTCTGACGGTACGGCGCATCCGTAACGAAGGCGATGACAGGCAGAGGTGCTAATGATACTTGCGTCCAG
>JBJEOD010000435.1:0-4522 GCA_051880535.1 Acutalibacteraceae bacterium
CCTTATGAAGAAAAGCTACAATATATTAAAGAATCACCCCGTAAACCTCGCCCGCCGCGCAAAGGGACTCAATGAGGCAAATTCAATCTGGCTGTGGGGTGAGGGCAGAAAGCCCGCTTTAGAGGATTTTAAGGCAAAGAACGGCGTTTCGGGCTGTGTGGTAAGCGCGGTTGACCTTTTAAAGGGTATAGGTATTTGCGCTAATATGCAGACCCCGTCGGTCGAGGGAGCGACGGGCTATATCGACACGAATTTTGAGGGCAAGGCACAGGCAGGAATCGACGCCTTTAAGAAGGGCACCGACCTTGTGTATCTGCATTTTGAAGCTCCCGACGAGTGCGGCCACCGCGGCGAGGCACAAAATAAGGTTAAGGCGATTGAGTATATCGACAGCCGCGCGCTTAAATTAATGCTTGATTATCTCGACGGTTGCGGCGACGATTACCGTATACTTATTATGCCCGACCACCCGACCCCGCTTGAGACTATGACCCATTCTGCCGAGCCTGTCCCCTATCTTATTTTCGACAGCAGGGTAAAAAAGGACGGCGTCCCCTCCTTTACCGAAAAGAACGCCGCATTAAGCGGAATTTTTGTAGACCACGGTCCTGATATTATGCAAAAGCTGCTTGAGAAGCAATAAAATTCTTGCATTTAGATTGAAAATATTAATATGAAACAGATAATAAAAAAAGTATTTCCGCAAACAATTCCGGTTATGGCAGGATATATATCTTTAGGAATTGCATTTGGCTTGCTGTTACAATCAATAGGATACGGACCGATTTGGGCATTTCTGATGAGTCTCTTCATATATGCCGGTTCGGCGCAGTTTTTGGCGGTGGAATTATTGGCGGCGGGCGCAACCTTAACACATGTTGCACTGCTGACCTTTTTGCTGAATTTCAGGCATTTGTTTTACGGCTTGTCAATGGTTGAAAAATATCGGGGAACAGGAATCAGAAAGATATATTTGATATTTGGGCTGACGGATGAAACATATGCACTTTTGACGGGTTACAAAACGCCGGAGGGATTGAGCGATAAAAGCTACTATTTCGCAGTAACGCTAATGAATCAATTATATTGGATTTTCGGTTGCGTTATTGGCTCTGTGGCAGGAAGTATAATACCGTTTGATACAACCGGTATTGATTTTGCAATGACTGCCCTTTTCGCAGTACTGGTCGTTGAGCAATGGAAAACACATAAAAATCATATTCCGGCAATATCAGGGTTTGTAATAACCGTTGCGGCGCTGTATATCTTTGGGGCGGACAGCTTTTTGATACCGGCGCTTATTGTGATGTCTGTTGTACTGCTGTGCCTGAAAAGCACTTTAAACCGTGAGGAAATCAATGAATGATAAATATATAATTGCGGTAATTGCCGTAATGTCAATCGTAACAATATTGCTCAGGTTCCTGCCGTTTATTATATTTGACCGCGGGGAGCAATTACCGAAATGGATTTCTTATTTAGGAAAGGTTTTACCGCCGGCAATAATGAGTATGCTTTTGGTATATTGTTTAAGAAATATAAATCTTCTTGAAGGAAATCACGGATTCCCGGAATTGATTTGTATAGGAGTTGCAATGCTGATACATAATTGGAAACGGAACACCTTGTTAAGTATCGGTGTAAGCACAGTTTTATATATGATAATTATTCAAATCGGAAATAATTTTTAAGGAGTTTAATATGAGTTCAATATGCGGAGCGAATTGCTCGGAATGTAATTTAAAAAACGAATGTGCAGGCTGTGAGAAAACCTGCGGCAGACCCTTCGGCGGCAGGTGTGTTGCCGCGGAATACATAAAGGTCGGCGGAACCGATAACTACAATAAATTTAAAGAAGGTCTCCTTTCGGAGATAAACAGTCTGCTTAAAGCAGAGGGGCTCCCCGCCGCCGAAAGACTTTACGAGCTTGCGGGACAGTTTGTAAATCTTGAATATACCCTGCCGAGCGGTGATACAGTGAAATTATTAGACGACAAAAGCATCTACCTCGGCTGTCAGATAGAATTTGCCGATTTAGGTGTTTGCTACGGCGTGGTTGCCGACGCGGGCTTTATTCTGATTTCAAGCTACAGCGTGGACGGCAGCGAGCCCGAAATCGTGCTTTATAAGCGAAGATAAGCCTTACCTTTTATAAATATAAACCGCCTGTGTGCCTAACTCTTTAAAGCGCTTTTCTGCAAGGTCTTTTTGGTAGGCGACCGTACTGCCCGACTGGGGATCGTTAAAATAGTAATAATCCCCGCCGTACCCCACAAGCACCAGGCAATGCTCGCCCGCAATCCAGGTAAATTCGGAGCCGTCGTTTAAAAGCCATTTTCTCCCCTGCTTTGATTCCTTCATACTCATTGTCGCCCAAATAAGGAGCGGCTTATCCTTTGCAATATATTCATTGCAAAGCTCCGATAAGGTTTTGTCGGTTATTTTTAAGGCGGTACATTCCGTGCTGTTGCCGTTTACGGCTTTTACAATTACAGAGGCGTAGCACCCGTAGGAGCTTTCGCTGAACGGGTCGCCCGCGAAAACCCGGTTGGGGTCGGGACCGTAAAGCGCTCCGCCCGCGGTATAAAAGCCCTGACTGCTTTCCAGCCACATACCCGCAAATTCCTCGGCGGTAATATTTACGCCGTAATACCTAAGCGCCATTGCCGCCGCTGTTGCTTCGCAACCTGTGGGCAGCTCGGGGTATTGGCAAAGATTTGGAACATCTATTATTTTCTCATTAGCTTCGGGGATAACATTAACGGGGTTTTCATCCTTTTTATCCGTAAACATAATAAAAATAAATATAATTATTACAATACCGACAATTATTAAAAACAAAGCTTTTTTCATTAATACAAGCCTCCCTTTCTGCTTTAAGCATAAGGGAGGCTTGTATCATAATCTGCTGTTTGTTGTATCAGTTATGTATATATTTTTCCACTTGCTCAAAATAGTCTGTTTGGCGCTTATTAATGCCTGATTCAAAAATACTGTAATCCTTTCCGCTATCGCTTTGATGAAAATACCGTTCCGCTGAAAGCTTAAGCTGATTTGCATAATAATCCGCGACAGCCTGCTCTAAGCACTTTAATGAGAATGACGCATCATCGCTTTCGGTATCTCTTTTAGCAGCATATGAAAAGCTTATAAGGGTTTTTGTTTTTTCCTCAAAGGATAATAAAATATCCGTACTTCCCGAATTGGTTTGAACCTCGATTATGTCAAGGATAACCGACCTGCCGTTAAACTCGGTCAAAACCTTTTTTTGAAAATAATAGGGTTCGCTGTCGCTAAGTGTTTTTTTCATATATCCGCATACGGAGGAATCATATCTAAAAACCTCGTCAAACAGAGCCTCTGTGCTTTCACGAAGCTTCGGACCCTGAACGCTTTGAGAATCATATTCATTAGAATAATAAAATACCGCGCTTGTGTCACTGTTATAAAAAAGCTCTGCGACCTTTGCGCTGTCGAGTTCGACTCCCGCCCTACCGCTGTAATTCCAATAGGTCTTTTTTGAAAGTAAAGCTTTTTCGCTTCTTTCTGCCGCCGCACGCGGCAAAAGGACGGTTGTTGCAGTCAAGGCAATTAGTAGGCAAAAAACGCACGCCTTTTTAAGTATTTTCATTTGCCGCACCGCCCTTTCTTAAAGTGAACGAAACCGCCGTACCCTTACCCTTTTCGCTTTCAAAGCAAAGGCTTGTACCGTGAATTTCCGCTATTTCCTTACAAAGCGAAAGCCCCAGCCCCGCGCCACCCTGCGCCCTTGAACGGGACTTATCCTCCCTGAAAAAGGGCTCGGTTAGCAATCGGAGATTTTCCTTTTCTATTCCTCTGCCGCGGTCGCGCACGGTAATTTTTACCTTGCAGTCCTCTGAATCGGAGTAAATTTCAATCGGGCTTTCAGGCTCGGACGCCTTAAAGGCGTTGTCCGCAAGGTCATACAAAAGAGAAAGCAACAGCTCCCTGTTTGCAAGCACCGTTTCACTGCCAAAATTAACCGAAAACGGTACGCGGTATTTCTCGGATAAAAATTTAAGCGCACTTTTAAGCTGTTCACCTATTTCGGGAAGAGCTATTTCTTCAAATTCCGTGCTTTCGTTCCTTAAAACATACAAATCAAGCAGCTGCCGCGAAAGACCCTCAAGCCGCTTTGCCTCGCGGTATACGGTTTCGGCGGCACTCTTTCTTTCCTGCGGCTCAAGCTCATAGGAATCAAGCAGTTGGGCGTAGCCCATTATCGCGGTCATAGGGGTTTTAAGCTCGTGGGAAAAGTCGGATACAAACCTGTCGCGCCGCTCGCCCTCCTCCTTTATCTCTTTAATATTTTGCTCTACCGCCAGCGACATTGTGTTAAAGCTTTCAGAAAGGGCGGATATTTCATTGTCAGAGGATTTAATATCAACCGTTTTTCCGTAATTACCCCGGGTGATTTCATCGCTCGCCCTCGCAAGGCATTTAAGCGGAGAGGTGATTTTTTTTCGCCGAAAAAAAGAGCAAAAGTCCGCTTACCGCCGGG
>JBJEOD010000436.1:0-4512 GCA_051880535.1 Acutalibacteraceae bacterium
CGAAAAGGTCTTTGCCGACGCTTACGACCTTGTGCTTAACGGTATCGAGCTGTCGTCAGGCTCTATCCGTATTACCGACCCAGAGCTTCAAAAGCATATGTTTAAGGCTCTCGGACTTTCGGACGAGGAGGCTTATCAGAAGTTTGGATTCTTAACCGACGCGTTCAGGTTCGGCGCACCGCCCCACGGCGGAATGGGCATAGGGCTTGACCGACTTACAATGCTTATGTGCGGGTGCGATAATCTGCGCGACGTGGTCGCCTTCCCGAAGGTCTCCAATTCCTCGGAGCTTATGTCGGGCGCGCCGTCGGCGGTTGACGAAAAACAGCTTTGCGAGCTTGCTATAGCTGTGACGGCAAAAGACGAATAATATTTACGGAGTGATTTTAATATGAATAACTGGAACAGGGACACCGTTTGTGTTCAGGGCGGCTATACGCCCGGTAACGGCGAGCCGAGACAGATACCGATAATCCAAAGCACCACCTTTAAATACGCCACAAGCGAGGATATGGGCAAGCTTTTTGATTTGGAGGCGAGCGGATATTTTTACTCCCGCCTGCAAAACCCCACCTGCGACACCGTGGCGGCTAAAATCTGCGAGTTAGAGGGCGGCACCGCCGCTATGCTTACCTCGTCGGGTCAGGCGGCGTCCTTTTACGCGATATTCAATATCGCCTCCTGCGGCGACCATATAGTTTCTTCCTCCACCATTTACGGCGGTACATATAACCTCTTTGCGGTTACAATGAAGCGAATGGGCATTGATTTTACCTTTGTTTCGCCCGACTGCACAGCTGAGGAACTTGACGCCGCTTTCAGACCCAATACCAAGGCGGTTTTCGGCGAGACTATCGCCAACCCCGCCCTTACGGTGCTTGATTTTGAAAAGTTTGCTGATGCCGCCCACGCCCACGGCGTTCCGCTTATTGTGGACAATACCTTTGCCACCCCCGTAAACTGCCGCCCCTTTGAGTGGGGAGCGGATATTGTGACCCACTCCACCACAAAGTATATGGACGGTCACGGCGCGGCGGTAGGCGGCTGTATTGTAGATTCAGGCAAGTTTGATTGGACCAAGTATCCCGAAAAATATCCGGGACTTTGCACCCCTGACGATAGCTACCACGGCGTAACCTATACCGAGCGTTTCGGTATAGAGGGCGCTTACATTACAAAGGCTACCGTTCAGCTTATGCGCGATTTCGGCTCGGTTCAGTCGCCGCAGAGCGCCTTTATTCTGAACTTAGGGCTCGAAAGCCTCCACGTAAGAATGGCACGGCACTGCGAAAACGCGCTGGCGGTCGCAAAGGCGCTTAATGCGGACGATAGGATTGCCTATGTGGTTTACCCCGGTTTAGAGGGCGATAAGTACTACGATAAAGCTCAAAAGTATATGCCGAACGGCACTACGGGCGTTGTAAGCTTCGGCTTAAAGGGCGGCAGAAAAGCGGCAGAGACCTTTATGAAAAATCTCAAAATCGCCGCAATTGAGACCCACGTTGCCGACGCGCGTACCTGCTGTCTGCATCCCGCAAGCTCAACCCACCGCCAGATGACCGAGGAGGAGTTGACGGCGGCGGGCGTTCCCTCCGACCTTGTAAGGCTTTCCTGCGGGCTTGAAAGCGCGGACGATTTAATCGCCGATATCAAGCAGGCGCTTGACCTTGCTTAAATAAAGGGCGGTCTTAAGTATGCCTATTAAAATACCAAACGATTTACCGGCGGTAAAAACCCTTAACGACGAAAATATCTTCGTTATGACCGAAACACGGGCTATAACTCAGGATATACGTCCGCTTAAGATACTGCTTTTAAATCTAATGCCTAAAAAAATCGAGACCGAGACCCAGCTGTCAAGGCTTCTCGGCAACTCGCCCTTGCAGGTGGATTTGGAGCTTATCCACACCAAGAGCCACCGCTCCAAAAACACCTCGGCGGAGCACCTTTTCACCTTTTACAAGACCTTTGAGGACGTGAAATGTCGCACTTTTGACGGTATGATAATAACGGGCGCGCCTGTTGAGCTGCTCGAATTTGAAGAGGTCGAGTACTGGGAGGAGCTGTGCGAGATAATGGAGTGGAGCAAAACCCACGTTCACAGCACCTTCCATATCTGCTGGGGTGCGCAGGCGGGGCTTTACTACCATTTCGGAATAAAAAAACACACCCTTCCTAAAAAGCTGTTCGGGGTTTTCCCGACCACGGCAGATTATAAGCGCTCTATACTGCTTCGCGGCTTTGACGATACCTTTATGGTGCCCCAGTCCCGTCACACCACCGTTAAAACCGAGGATGTTAGGGCTGTGCCTGAGCTTAGGATTTTAGCCTCATCTGAGGAAACGGGTGTCTACGCCGCAATGACCGAAAAGGGGAGACAGATTTTTATAACGGGTCATTCGGAGTACGACGCAGGCACCCTTGCTGCGGAATATTTACGCGATAAGAGCGAGGGTAGACTCATCGATATTCCGAAAAACTATTTTCCCGACGACAATCCCGAAAACCCGCCCCTTGTCACCTGGCGTGCCCACGCGAATCTGCTGTATTCAAACTGGCTAAACTACTTCGTATACCAGACCACGCCGTATGATATAAACGAAATTAAATAGCGGTATAAAAAGACCGTCCCGCCTTATTTAAGGGTAGGGCGGTTTATTAGTTTTAAAGCCGTCTGAATACGTGAAACGGACGACCGCCCGTCACTGCATATGTTATTTTACATAGTATGTAACGGATAAAAAATTAAAGCTACACTTGAAAAATGTCGCAATATGCAATATAATAGCTATAGAGTAAGCTTTAATAATTGTAATTTTTTCCTACGAAAGGAGTGCGTCTATTGCGGCGCTTTTTGGCGCGGATTGCGGATTTTATCCGTGAGTCCGATAAAATTTTACTAATCCTTTGTGTTTTTACAAGTCTATACGGCTGTGTTGCGGTATTTTCCGCAACCCATTATCTTGAAAATTACCGTCCTGTTATAATTCAGCTTTTATGTACGGTTATGGGTGTGGTTGCCGCGGTTATAATTTCGGCTGTCGATTATGAAAAAATGCTGAAGCATTGGTACATAGCGGCGGTAATCGGTCTTGTACCCGTAATTCTTACCTTTTTTATCGGCTTTGCGCCCGAGGGTACGGACGATAAGGCGTGGCTCGATCTCGGCATTACCACCTTTCAGCCTTCCGAGCTTTTAAAAATCTGCTTCATTATCACCTTCAGCGCGCATTTAAGCAGGGTTAAGCCAAATATTAACAAGCTTAAATACTTGATTCCCGTCTGTCTGCACGGCGCCTTTCCCGTACTGCTTATTCATTTTCAGGGAGATGACGGAACAGCGCTTGTCTTCGCGGTTATGGTCGTCTTTATGCTCTGGGCGGCGGGTGTTTCCTGGAAATACTTTGTTGCGGCGCTCACCGCGGCGCTTGCCGCCTCGCCGATATTCTATTTCTTCATTATGAACGACGACCAGCGGGCGAGAATAACGAGCCTGTTCGACCTTGAAGCGGATATTAACGGAATCGGCTATCAGCAATGGCGCGGGAGAATGGCGCTTGCTAACGGCGGCTTTACGGGTCAGGGGCTTTTAAACGGTGACCTTACACAAAACGGCATTGTGCCTTACGGCTACAATGATTTTATATTTGTAAGCATCGGCGAGGAGCTGGGATTTTTAGGCTGTATGGCGGCGGTTTTACTGCTGTCGGCGATTTGCTTGCGCTGTATACGCGTAGCAAAGCTTTCAACCAAGGACAGCGGCAAGCTCATCTGTGTGGGTATGTTTTCAATTCTGTTTTCGCAGATGGTAATTAACGTAGGAATGTGCGTTTCAATATTGCCCGTAATCGGCATTACCCTCCCGTTTTTCAGCGCGGGAGGAACCTCGCTTCTATGTCTGTACCTTGGAATAGGGCTTGTGCTTAACGTATATATGCACCGAAATTCGAGAACCATTTATCTGCATGATTAATTTGCTTTTTTCAGCCTGTGCTGAATAGAATATTTCTTAAGGAGGGTTCGGTATGTCAAAGAATATCATCACTATCAGCCGTCAGTTCGGCAGCGGAGGAAGAACGGTGGGCAGAATGTTGGCCGAAAGGCTCTCAGTACCTTTTTACGACAAGGAGCTTGTAAAGCAGGTTGCCGATGAAACGGGCTTCGATACCGCCTTTATTGAGGAAAACGGCGAGTTTTCACCCTCAAAAAGCATATTTTCTTTTGCAATGTCACAGGGAGTGCCCTGTATGCAGAACGGTCTTTCTATGTCGGATTTCATTTTTTGCATACAGCGTCAGGTAATACTGAAGCTTGCAGAACAGCCCTGCGTTATCGTCGGCAGAGGTGCGGACTACATTTTAAGGGAGAGGGACGATTGCTTTAATGTTTTTATCCACGCCGATATGCAGTCCCGCGCCGAAAGAATTGTAAGGCTTTACGGCGAGAGCGAGAAAAAGCCCGAACAGCGCCTCGCCGATAAGGACAAGAAAAGGAAAATTTATTACAAGCATT
>JBJEOD010000437.1:0-4498 GCA_051880535.1 Acutalibacteraceae bacterium
CGGCTCCGCCGAAGGTTTGATACCTCTTATACAAAAACTTGGTTAGCTTGCCCGGATAGGTTGCAGGAAGACCGTCAAGGTTATCGTTAAGGTCAAGCGTAATTCCGGCTTCGGTGGTGTTGGAAACAACAAAGCGCAGGGTATCAAGCTCTGCAAGCGACATATATTCATCATAATCATTATTGCTGTCAAGTACTTTTTCGACAGAGGTAATAACGCGGGCGGTATTTATCACTTTGCCGTTTTCCTTGCCTCTGAGAACAACAGTATATAAATTATCCTGTTTTTTAAAACGTTCAAGACTGCCGAACGCGATTGGCTTTACTATGGCGATTCCGCCGTTAAAATCGCTTTTTTCATTTGCAATGTCAATCATATAGTCGACAAAAGCGCGCAAAAAGTTGCCTTCTCCGAACTGTATAACGCGAATCGGACGATTATTTGTATGTGAATATTTTTTTGTAATCGACTCCATTATAATACCTCCAGAATGTAAATACTTACATAATTATTATAATTAATAATGATTAAATGTCAAGAAAATCTTGCAATTTAAAGAGTTTAAGTGTATAATAGTTATGAAAACATTTACACAAAGAGGTAAAAATGAATATATATGATATTGCAGAGAAATCCGGTGTATCAATAGCAACCGTTTCGCGAGTGCTTAACAACAGTCCGCGCGTCAGTGAAAAGACAAAGAATAAAGTATTATCGGTAATAAATAACGAAGGCTATGTGCCGAATGCCTTTGCAAGAGGTCTGGGCCTTGACAGTATGCGGATGATAGGGGTAATGTGCACCGATATTACCGACCCGTTTTATGCAAATGCCGTGGGCAATATTGAGCGTCTTTTTAAAAGCCAGAATAAGGATATAGTACTTTGCTGTACCGGGAATGAGCTTGCGGATAAAAAGAAAAGCCTTTCCTATATGGTGAACCGCCGTGTTGACGCTGTTGTGCTAATAGGCTCAGCGTTTAAGGAGGAAACCGATAATTCCCATATCCGCAAAGCGGCGGAAAGTATACCGATTATTATTATTAACGGATATATTGATTTGCCGAATGTTTACTGCGTTGTTTGTGATGAACGCGGCGCCGTACGTGAGAATGTTGTCGCGCTTGTGAGTGAGGGATATAATAAAATTCTTTATTTGTACGACGCCTCGACTTACAGCGGTAATGAAAAGCTTTCGGGATATAAAGAGGGCTGCCGTTTATGCGAACTAAGCGCTGAAAATACTCTTTCTGTTCGGGTTGCACATTCTGTTAAGGCGGTTGAAGAAAAAATCAATGAGCTTGTCGCTTCGGGAACAGAATTTAACGCCGTTATGGCGTCTGAGGATATTTTAGCGGCAGCGGCGCTTAATGCCTTACGGAAAATCGGAAGAAAGCTTCCGGTGATCGGCTTTAACAACTCGGATATATCCGAGTGTACAAATCCTTCGCTTACAAGCGTTGATAATATGGCCGAGGCTATGTGCGAGAACGCAGTGCACCTGCTTGACGATATAGCGAAGCAAAAAAATGTTCCGCAGAAAACCGTTATTTCGGCGCGTCTTATTGAGAGAGAAACATATAAAAAGAATATTTCAAGTTAATTCCACCTGCTACGCAGCAGTGTGGAATTAAGAGCAAAGGAACCCATTTTTCTGATTTGCAAACACCCGGAAGCTCGCCTGATTACGGAATTAACCGGCATCTGCTTCTTTAAAGTCTTGTCCAATGTGTGGGTTCGAGTTTCCGTTAAAATCGACGTCGGCATCTTTTTTGCTACATCCTTACACCGAGTGTCTCGGTACACATACGCGTAGTTAAGGCACTTCTCTTTTTACAGTGTTAATTCTCGCGTTTAAGCTCTATTTTTTGGCCAAACCTCACTAAAAAACGGCTCAACCATGCGGGTTTGAGCCGTTTTTCTTATGTTTTTTTAGGGTTTATGAGCGGCAAAAGTGCTTTTTACCGCTCATTTTTCAAATACCCCTTTATATCCCCGAAAAACTGATTGCCAATACGCGTCAGCTCTCCGAGGATACGGTCACCACTGAGGTTGATATACCCAATTCAGATCCGTTACATTGTCGGAGGAATAGGTCGTATCTTCTTTTGCAGAAACGTTTTCTCCGTTAAAGCTGTATGTGCCGCCTGCCTTCAAGGTCAGGCTCCAAGGAGTGTCTTCATAATCATCGCATAAGAAATAGTTTTCCACGGTGACATTACCCGTCGCAGTCATCGCCGCGCCTTGGGCAAATACGGTGATCACATCACCGTCACCAATATCAAAGCCGCCGTTTAAGGTGCAGTTTTCAATTTCTACCGAGGATTCATCGGCCAAAAACGCCAATGAACTGTTGGAATTAACCGTGCAATTTTTAAGCTTTAATGTGCCGCTTATGCTGTATATAAGAGACCTAAGATCATTTGGAGCATCGGTATAATTAAGCTCAAGCGTGCCGTTTTCAATTATAAGCGCTGTTTGATTTATACTTACAATCATAAAATGGTTGCTATTACCGTA
This sequence comes from Acutalibacteraceae bacterium, assembly GCA_051880535.1. Classification (GTDB taxonomy): domain Bacteria; phylum Bacillota; class Clostridia; order Oscillospirales; family Acutalibacteraceae; genus UBA737. The sequence continues at coordinate 2,520 of JBJEOD010000437.1, forward strand.
TACGGTGGTATCCGTTCCGCTGAGTGTGTGCCCGTTTAGGTCAAGGGTTATTTCACCGATCGTATCTTCCTCGGTTTCTGGAATAATTGCAAGACCCTCGGCGCCGAGGTCAATGTCGTTGTCAAACGTAATCCTACCGCCTGCAGGATCGACGATAAGTCTTTCCACCGCCGCACGAAGCTTTACAGGAGAATTAACGTTGATATTACCAAATAAGAATTTTTTAAATATCGTTAAATCCGCCGCGTCGGGTTTTCCGCTGCCGTCAAGATCGGGATCCGCGCCCTCGCTTTGAGCAACGCCCGATGTAATCTTTTTAAGTCTTACCAAATCTATAATATCAGCCGTACCGTTGCCGTCAAAATCATATTCACGGTTTATATCATATACTACGGTAAGAACGGCAGATCCTGCCCATGCCGAATAAATTCCGTTAGCGGCGGTATCTACCTTAATCGCAAAAACTCCCGCCTCATTTACGGTAAGCATTGTACCGTTAAGGGTTCCTACGCCGTTTCCGCCGATAATGGAATAGGTTGCGGCTCCTGCATTTTTGTCAATTTCAAAATACTGAGATACATCAATTTCCGCACCGGTAAAATATATAGTTTCGTTTCTTCCTGTGATAGTGACAGGAGTTGCGGCTTTGTTCGTAATCTCAACCGTGCCTGTAATAGTACCTGTAGCGGCGTCATATCCCGTACAATCCGCGGCATCGTAATTCGCTAATTCCGCCGCAGGAATCGTCCATCTAAAGGTGTTCGTTGCTCCGGGCGTTCCGTCGTAAGCTTCGTTACCGCCGTCAACCGTCCATATTACATTTACATCCGCCGAGGTCGGTTCCGATGTGCCTTTAAATGTAACCGTTGCCTGTTTGCCAAGCTCGTTGTTGCCGCCGTCTGTCAGAACGTCGCCGTAGCCTTCAATACCATAATAGTTTTCAAACGTTGTCGGAGCAGTGGGTGCGGTTACAGAGACAAGCTTTCTGTTGCCTGTGGTAAATTCCTTGGTTACTGTCAAGGTTCCGTCCGAGTTCGGAGCGATGGCAGAGGTAAGTTCCTCACCGTCTACGGTTACCGATACGGTATCTCCGAACATATAGACCGTATCACCTGTAGCGATTACGTCAAGCGTAACCTTTGCTTTATATGTCTTGTTCCATTCTGCAGTTCCGGTTGCCTCCGCACCGTTAGTTGTGTAGGTAATTGCGGGAGCTGTAGTTGCAATGCCCGGTGTAGTGCAGACTGCTGTTGTTTTCAATTCTTCGCCCGCAAAGGGTTTGACTCCTGTGATTTCAACCGAGCTTATTATCTCTATGTCCTTTGCTTCTGCAGTCTTGGCATAGGATACATTATCGATTGTAGTTTCAAGCCAGATTTCACAGTCTGCAAGGGACAAATCGGATATACCGCAGGCAGTCTTAATCTGCTCTGCCGAAACAGCTGTTGTTCCGTCTACCCGCAGGCTGTAATAGAAGTTATCGGTTCCGTCATTGCCCTGTACCACAAGGGAAACGGTTCCCTCCGCATTAGCTGATTTTTTTGCCAAAATCACTCCGTCGGCTGTATCATATATCACCGTTCCGATTGCTTTATCCGACCCGTCCAGTCTTAAGGTCATCGCCGTACCCGCCGTAATACTACCTGACGATACCGCGTCAGACGCCGCCGTCGCGGCAGAGGCGAAGAGAACATTTGTCAAATTCCGATTGGCGGCGGGCCGAACGGCGGAATCAGCTAAAACCGAGGAGATATCAACGGAATAGCCGGAATAAGCGTTCAACGCATTACTATAATAAGGCGAGCGCAGCCAGAAGCTGTCTCCGCTGTTCCAGTAGCTGCTCATTGCAAGCGCTGTGCTGTCATCGCTTCCTGCCCACAGCTTATTGTCATTTTTATAATCGCCGTGTAACGCATAAAGCTTATCTGTTGTAGTATATTTTACAGAATTAATTGAACCTCTTTCAGCTGCAGCAACAG
>JBJEOD010000438.1:0-4476 GCA_051880535.1 Acutalibacteraceae bacterium
ATGCCTCCCAAGCCTTACGGGAGGGGGACCGCCGAATGGCGGTGGAGGGATTCAAATCGCTTTCCTATAAAAGCCTCCCAAGCCTTACGGGAGGGGGACCGCCGAATGGCGGTGGAGGGATTCAATAGGCTTTTTGCAATCTATATCCTCCAGTCAGCTACGCTGACAGCCCCCTTTAGGCAAGGGGGCCTTTGATTTTATAGAATTATTTGAATTAATTAGGAGGGAAGGTATTGTCGGCAGAAAGGATAATGACGGGAATGAGCGGGGGAGTGGATTCCTCGGTCTGCGCCGCCCTGCTTTTAAAGGCGGGATACGAGGTTGAGGGCGTGACCCTGCGACTTTACGACGGCGAGGACTATGACGCGGGGCTTACAAAAACCTGCTGTTCGCTCTCCGACGCAGAGGACGCTAAGGCAGTATGCGTAAGGCTTAAAATACCGCACTATGTTTTCAATTTCAAGGATGCCTTCCGACAAGACGTTATAGAAAATTTTATCAACGAGTATACGGCGGGCAGAACCCCAAACCCCTGCATTGAGTGTAACCGAAAAATCAAATTCGCGGCAATGCTCGACCGCGCTAAGGTTTTAGGCTACGATAAAATAGCCACGGGGCATTACGCGGTGGTCGAACAGGCGGAAAACGGGCGGTATCTTCTAAAAAAGGCGGCGGACAGCTCTAAAGACCAGACCTATGTGCTTTACTGTCTTACCCAGGAACAGCTGTCCCGCACCCTCTTTCCGTTAGGCGGACTTACAAAGGATCAGGTGCGGGAAATTGCTGCCGAAAACGGTTTTGTAAACGCCAAAAAGCCCGACAGTCAGGACATTTGCTTTGTTCCCGACGGCGATTACGCCGCATTTATCGAAAGGCAGAGGGGCGAAACGGCGCGCCACGGCGATTTTACCGATATAAACGGAAGGATTTTAGGCGAGCATAAGGGAATTATTCGCTACACGGTGGGTCAGCGCAAGGGGGTTGGAATCGCCCTCGGAAAGCCCGCCTTTGTAATAAGCAAAAACGCCGAAACCGACACGGTTGTATTAGGCGACGAGGACGGGCTTTTTTATAAGCGGGTGCTTGTTGACCGCCTTAATTTTATCCCCTTTGATAATTTGGAGGGGCAAATGTGGGTCACCGCAAAGCTTCGATACCGCCACACCGAACAGCCCGCGGTGATTTATCCGTCGGACGGCAGGGTTATTGTTGAGTTTGACGAGCCCCAGCGCGCGCCGAGTCCGGGTCAGGCGGCGGTATTTTATGACGGGGATATTGTTGTCGGCGGCGGTACTATCGTGAAAGGAATAGATTAGCGTGAAAATCACGCTAATCACAATATAGGGACGGCGTTCCGCTCGCCTTTTATAAATAAAAGGCAACCGCGAAACATGCCGGTTTAATCTCCATTCGCCGCTGTCGGAGATTTCATAACCTATTTGTGATGATGCTTTAGCGGCAGAATGGAGATTAGTATGAACGAACAGATTGACAAGGTGATTAAAAGCCTTGAAGGCAACAACATAAAGGCGTATTACGCCGAAACAAGGGCAGAGGTCTGCGAGATAGTTAAGGAAATGCTCTTTAAGGGCGCGGTTATAGTCTCGGGCGGCTCTGTTTCTTTAAAGGAAAGCGGAGTGTTGGATATTATTAATTCCCCCGAATACGATTTCCGCGACCGATTTAAGGAGGGTATTACCGAGGAGGAAAGAACCGAGGTGTATAAGGCGGCAATAGGCTGTGACTTTTTCTTCTGCTCCTCGAACGCCGTAACCGAAAACGGCGAGCTTATTAATGTTGACGGCAATGCCAACCGCATAGCCTCTATTGCCTTCGGGCCTAAAAATGTTGTAATGATTGTCGGCGTTAATAAGATAGTAAAGGACATAGACGAGGGCCTTTTGCGGGTAAAGAAAATCGCCGCGCCCAAAAACGCGGTTAGGCTTAATACGGGCACTCCCTGTCAAAAATCAGGGCATTGCGTGGCTCTCGAAAAAAGCGACTGTCCTTCTATGACCGACGGCTGTAAAAATCCTAAACGTATGTGCGCGGACTACCTTGTTTCGGGCTTTCAGCGTCAAAAGGGCCGCATAAACGTAATTCTCTGCGGCGAAACGCTGGGTTATTAAAGTAAATTAAACGGCATATTCTTTTATAGGAAATCTACTTTTAAGAGGTGTGCTGTTTTGAAAAAAATAATTACTTTTTTACTGGTTTTATGCTTGGCTTCAGGTATCTGTTTTTCGGCAAAGGACTCGGTGACGGTTTCGAGCGAGTGTGATATTTCGGATATCAACGTCCCGCTTGACAGAGCTCCCGTGAACGCCGCCATAGGGCAGACCCTTGATATTAAGGCGAAATCGGTCGTGCTTATGGAGCCTAACACGGGCAAGGTGCTTTATGAGTCTAATTCCGATGAAAAGCTGCCGCCCGCGTCTATTACCAAAATAATGTCTCTGCTCCTTGTAATGGAGGCTATCGACAGAGGAGACATTTCGCTTGAAACGGTTGTGACCGCAAGCGAGCATGCCTGCAGTATGGGTGGCTCTCAGATATGGCTGGAGCCGGGAGAGACTATGACGGTAAACGACCTTTTAAAGGCGGCGGTTATAGCCTCGGCAAACGATGCCTGCGTGGCACTCGGAGAGACCGTTGCGGGAAGCGAGGAGGGCTTTGTCGCCCTTATGAACGAACGTGCGGGCGAGCTTGGTATGACAAACACCCACTTTGTCAACTGCACGGGGCTTGATGCCGAGGGTCATCTGACCACCGCCTACGATGTCGCCGTAATGTCGAGCGAGCTTATTAAGCATGACCTTATTAAGGACTATTCCACGGTCTGGATGGACTCTTTGCGCGACGGAAAAAGCGAGCTTGTAAACACAAACAAGCTTGTCCGTTTTTATGAGGGCACAACGGGTCTTAAAACAGGCACTACATCAACCGCAAAATACTGCCTTTCGGCGACGGCGGAGCGTAACGGGCTTGAGCTTGTTGCGGTGGTAATGGCGGGAGAAACCAGCAACGATCGCTTTAACGGAGCAAAAAAGCTTTTGGATTACGGCTTTGCAAACTATAATTATTCAAGCATTGCTGCCGAAATCGACCAAAACACCGCCATCGACGTTATAAAGGGAACCCAAAAAACTGTGGGAATAGAGCCGCAAAGCACCCTTAACGTTTTATTACCGAAAACCGCCTCGGGAAAAATAGAGCGCAAAACGGTTTTAAGCGAGGATATTACAGCGCCTGTTAAAAAGGGTGACGTTCTGGGAACGGTTACCGTGACCTTGGACGGCGAGCAATTGGGCGAAATTCCGCTGGTCGCAAAGGAGGACGTGGAAAGGCTCTCCTTTGGCGTTACCATAGGCTGGATTTTAAAGGGATTATTTCAATTATGAAAACTTTTAATGAATATGCGTATTTTATCTTGAAAAAGAGAGAAATATATTGTAAAATAAAATAAAGCAATTTCAAAATGAATCAGGGGTTTAAAATGGCATTAAAATTCAATTCATCTTACGCAAAGGATTTTATCAGGGAAAATGACCTTAAGGGTATCGAGGCTCAGGTTGCCGCCGCTCACGAAACGGTCAACGCAAAGTCGGGTCTCGGAAACGACTTTTTGGGCTGGGTGGAATTACCCGTAAATTACGACAAAGAGGAGTTTGCCCGCATTAAGGCGGCTGCTGATAAAATCAGGAAGGATACCGATATTCTTATTGTTATAGGTATCGGCGGCTCTTACTTGGGAGCCAGAGCCGCGATAGAGTTCTTAAAGGGACCGTATTATAACAATCTCCGCGACGGCGCTCCCGAAATTTATTTTGCGGGCAACAGCATAAGCGGCGCTTATCTTTCCGATATAATGGAGCTCTGCAAGGGCAAGCGCGTTTCGGTTAACATCATTTCAAAGTCGGGCACCACAACCGAGCCCGCCGTGGCCTTCAGGGTACTTCGCAAATATCTTGAAGAGCAGTACGGCGAGGAAGAGGCCGCAAAGCGCATCTACTGCACCACCGACAAGGCGCGCGGTACCCTTAAAAAGCTTGCCGACGAAAAGGGCTACGAGTGCTTTGTAGTACCCGACGACGTAGGCGGCAGATACTCCGTTTTAACAGCGGTAGGACTTCTTCCGATTGCCGCGGCGGGAGCGGATATTGATAAGCTTATGTCGGGCGCGGCGGCGGCTATGGTCGAGTACAACGAGCCTGATATGTATAAAAACGACTGCTATCTCTACGCGGCATTAAGGAACGCTTTCTACAGAAAGGGCAAGGCTGTCGAGCTGCTTGTAAGCTACGAGCCCCGCTTTACAATGATGGCGGAATGGTTTAAACAGCTCTTCGGCGAAAGCGAGGGTAAGGACAACAAGGGTCTTTTCCCCGCGTCCGTAACATTTTCAACCGACCTTCACTCAATGGGTCAGTTCATTCAGGACGGCAGCCGTGTAATGTTTGAAACCGTGGTTACCTT
>JBJEOD010000439.1:0-4446 GCA_051880535.1 Acutalibacteraceae bacterium
CGCAAAGGGAAGTAAGGATCCTCGCGTAGCAATTGCTTATGTAAAATTCATGGATTTATTCTATGATTTGGATCCCATGGCAAAAACCAATAAATACAAGTATTCCCAGTCGGATTACGAGGTTCTGGACAAACTGGCAGACAATGTTATTCCGCCTGTACTCAACTACAAAACAACAACAATCAGCACTTCAGGCATTATGTGGGATCTGACCCAATGCGCAATCGGCGGCGGCGATATCTCACAGTCAATCTCCAATTTCAAGGATTCTTTCCAAAACTGCATTGACTATGCTTTGAAGCAGAAGTAATTTTTCTAAATAGGGAGTTGACAGACTTGTATACAGATGGAATTGCGGCAATTAATCTGGAATCCCCCGATCGTATACCTCGTACCGAATATTCCGCACATTTTCACTGGGACCTGGTAAATAAAATACTGGGCACCAATGTAGGTGAAAAATCGCCCGCTGCCGAACAGCAGCGGGCATCCACAGCCTTTACCGAGGCGTGGGACTACGCCATGTTTTGGAATATTTATTTAGGCAATCAACCCTTCGGCGATATGCGCACCGATATGGGACACGCCGTCTACCGTCAGGACAATGCCGATTTTGACAACAGAATATTCTGTCCTTTTAAAAACGAGGATGAGGTTTTGGCATTCGACCCGGTAGCGGCATACGGTGTGCCTGACCCGAAGGAAACCGCAAAGCTTTTTATCGACAATTATAACGAACAGCAAAAGCTTTATCCGAATACCGTGAATATGATCGGTACATATGTTACCCTGATGTCCGGATTGATTGATATATTCGGCTGGGAAATGTTGCTTTTAGCTGCGGGAGTAGATCCAGACGGCTTCGGCAAGGTGGCAAATCGGTATGCCGATTGGATTATGCCCTATTTTGAAGCGCTTGCTGAAGCGCACATTCCGGTTGTTATGGTACACGACGATATTGTCTGGACCGAAGGTCCTTTTATTAGCAAGGATTGGTACAGAAAATATATTTTTCCCAATTATAAACGCTTTTTTGCTCCGTTGCTGGAAGCGGGTTCAAAGATACTTTATACCTCCGACGGAAATTACACCATGTTCGTGGACGACATTGCCGAGTGCGGTGTAAACGGCTTTGTAATGGAGCCGCTAACCGATATGGCTTATATTGCCGAGCGTTACGGCAAAACGCATGTTATTGTCGGAAATGCCGATACAAGGGTATTGCTGAATGGCAGTCGTGAGGATATTTACGGTGAGGTCAAGCGTTGTATTGATATCGGTCGTGATTGTCCCGGCTTTATTATGGCGGTGGGAAATCATATTCCGGCAAACACGCCTGTTGAAAATGCACTTTATTATAATGAATGCTTCGAAAAGCTGCGTAAAAGATAACAGGAGTAAACTGTATGACAAAACATCAAATGATAAAGAGCACAATCGCTCATGAAAATACCGGTAAAACGCCGTTTACCATTAATATGACCGGCGAGACCTACGATGCATACGGCTCAAAGCTTTTGGAAAGATATGCCAATGCAAAAATTATAGATGATTACATTAACGAAAGGCTTTCCATGTATGAGGCGGTCTCGCTGGCGATAGGCAATTACATTATTCATGTGTTTGGTCCGTGGTGGGATTGGTATAATATCCCCGAATGCTTTAAAAACGATTTTGATCCTCCCGCATTTTATCCGGATACTATAGGTACCGGCAGCTATGAGGAGTTTTTTGAGCATACTCGTTATCTTAAGGAAAATTACGATGTATATTTAGACCTTGCTCTTTACGGCGCTCATTGGGAAAAAGCTTATTTTTGCCGCGGAATTGAAAATTTCTTAGCCGATCTTGCGGGAAATCCCGAATGGTCTAAGGGCTTTTTGCAGACAATTATTCGCAAAAATATTGTTATGCTGGAAAATTTATTGGTTTGTCCGGATATTGACGCCGTTTTGTTCGGCTCCGACTGGGGAACACAGAACTCCCTGATTATGTCTCCAACCTGTTTTCGCACTATGATAAAAGAGGGCGAAACGGCGGAGTTCGATTTGGCACGAAAATACGGAAAAGATATATTTGTGCATTCCTGCGGGAATATTGAGCTTATTTTGGATGACCTGGTAGAGATGGGTGTACAGGTATTAAATCCTATTCAGCCGGAATGTATGGACATAGCCCGACTCAAGAAAGATTACGGCGATAAATTTACATTTTTCGGCGGGATAGGAACACAAAGGGTGCTGCCCTACGGAACTCCCGAGGAAGTGGCGGCGGAAACGGAACGTGTTATTGAATTGATGGGTAAAGACGGTGGATATATTACTTCGCCGTCGCAGGACATTCAACCTGACGTACCCTATGAAAATTTAATAGCACTTATTGATACAGCAAAAAAATATGCCTGATATTGTGCTTCTGTAAAACACTTTTACAGGAGTATAAAGGTACTGTAAGGAATAGAATAATGAAAGTATTTTTATTATGTAATGCTCATATTGACCCTATGTGGCAATGGGAATGGGAAGAAGGCGCCGCAAGCGCGGTTTCCACCTTTCGCTGTGCCGCAGATTTTTGTGAGGAATTTGACGGATTTATCTTTAACCACAATGAAGCACTGTTGTATCGTTGGATAGAAGAATATGAGCCCGCCTTGTTTGCTCGCATTGTGAAGCTGGTAAAGCAGGGCAAATGGAGAATTATGGGCGGATGGTATCTTCAACCCGATTGCAATATGATTTCAGGCGAATCGTTTATCGGACAGATTGAGGAAGGCTTGACCTTTTTCAAAGAAAAATTCGGTGTACGACCCCGCACTGCCATAAATTTCGATAGCTTCGGTCACAGCCGCGGAATGGTGCAGATATTAAAAAAATGCGGTTATGACAGTTATCTTTATATGCGGCCGGATTGTATTGAGCAGTCGCTTCCTAATAATGAATTTTTGTGGACCGGTTACGATGGTTCCCGGATTGTTGCCCATCGCTTTGAAAAATGGTATTCATCGTTTTTGGGTCACGCTGTTGACAAGATAACCGAGCATATTGAAAAAAAACGGGGTTTAGAAAACATATTGGTGCTTTGGGGAGTCGGAAATCACGGTGGCGGTCCCTCCCGCAAGGATTTGCAGGATATTGCGGCGTTGACCGAAAGGATGGCCGCCGAGGGTGTAGAAATTATTCATTCCGGTGTTGAAGAATATTTTGAAACAATAAATCCCGAGACATTGCCCGTTTTTTCGGAATCACTGCGCCCCAGTAACGCGGGTTGCTATATTTCTCAAATAAGGATTAAGCAGGAACATCGTTTTCTGGAAGGAAAGCTGTTTTTTACAAAGGCAATAAGTGCGGCTGCGGCTATCAACGGATTGCAAGCCTATCCGTTTGAAGAAATCCGGGAAGCCTCGCGCGATTTGTATTTGGCACAATTTCATGATATTCTTCCGGGTTCTTCCATTCAAGATGTGGAATCAATGGGTCTTAGAGTAATGTTACACGGTGAGGAGCTCCTGTCCCGCGTGTGTGCCCGTATGTTTTTTGCTCTTTCAAAGGGACAACCCAAGGCTAAGGATGGCTATATCCCGATTTTGGTATACAATCCGTATCCTTATACTGTTGAAACCGAAATCGACTGTGAATTTATGCTGGCTGATCAGAATCAGGATCATTCGATTGTATATATAGCGGAGGTTCATGACCAAAACGGTAAAATAGTGCCTTCGCAAATGGAAAAAGAGCGCAGCAACGTAAACTTTGACTGGCGTAAGCGCGTGGTTTTCCGTGCGAAGCTGCTGCCCTCTCAGATGAATCGTTTTGATTGCAGAATGGTGAAGCAACCGATTAGCTATTCGGATACCGACTGGCGCGGACTGCCGTTTCAGCCTTCTCTTGCCGCAGGCAATGCACGTTTTCAATTGAATAATGAGTATATGTCTGCGGCGGTATCGCCCGAAAACGGCAGCATTGAATATTACAATGTTGACGGTAAATCGGTACTCGGCAGACAGGCGGCTGTTCTTGAAGTATTTAACGATAGCTCCGACCCGTGGGCAATGGACGGCTTGAGCATGAAAGAGCCGCGCAGTCGGTTCGTGCCGGCAAATGCAGAGCAGGCATGCCGTATCTGCGGGGTAGACAAACCGATTTCTCCCGTTCGGGTGGTAGAGGACGGCGAGGTTCGCACTGTAATTGAAAGTGTGATGGTTTGCGAGCATTCGAGCGCCGTAATTACATATTCAATTCCTAAGAAGGACAGCTATATTGACATCTCTGTCAGAATCTTTTGTGATGAAAAGGACAGCATGTTTAAGCTTTCCTTCCCGCTGGAGTTTGCGAAGGATGCGGAATTTATCGGCGAAGATGTATTCGGAAGTGCGGTGCTTGCCTCCGATGCCGGCGAACAGGTGGCTCAAAGATGGGTTGCAGTAAAAAGCGGCGACAGGGCATTTAC
>JBJEOD010000440.1:0-4439 GCA_051880535.1 Acutalibacteraceae bacterium
CCTTCCATTCGGTTGTACCGGCTTCTATTATGGAATTTTACGAATATATAGGGGTGGAGCGCAGTGTAGGCAGCCGACCCGACGTTGACGAGGAGGCGATACGTCCGCTTTTATCGGTGAAATACCTTTTGAACCGCAAGGGCGAGGGCGCCGAAAAATTTGTAGACGAGGACGGCGAAACACTGATGCCGGGCTACAAATATGTGAAAACAAGCGGCGGATATTATATTTACGAAAACGAAAATTACGTTCCCTACGGCTTTTCGTGTAATTACTATATGAGCTATGATTTCTGTGATTCCTATTCAAAGTCCGACCGCGCCTCGCTTATGCTTAAGGCGATACTGTTAACCGACGAACAGATCGAAAAATACGGTTATTTATTTGACAATATAGAGGATTTGGAGCTTCCTCCTTATAATTTCGACGAGGACGGCACCACCCTTTCCCTTACAGACAGCTCTATGGCGTACGATTGCGAGCAGTTAAGAAAGACCTCTGCTTATTACTTTGAAACCGATAATTACGGCTTTACGGCTAAGGTCACGCGGGATAAGGAAAATCTTGTTTTCTTCTCGGTTCCTTATGACGAGGGCTGGACCGCCTATGTTAACGGCAGTCAGGTAGAAATTGAGAAGGTGAATGCGGGCTTTATGGCGGTAAAGGTCGGCGCGGGGGATAGCGAAATACGTTTTGAATACCGCACCCCCGGGCTTGTTTACGGGCTTATGATAACGGGAGGCGCCTGCGTTCTGCTGCTTTTATATATCCTTATTTTCAGCCTTTACAGAAAGCACCGCCTGACGAATGATTATTATCCCGAGGGTGATGAGCTTATCAAGAAATGGCGCGAGCAGGATAGGGAGGATGCCCTTAAAATACTGTCCGAGCGTTTCCCTGAAAATGTGAAGGAAAGCATACTTGACGACAGCGGGGATATTGACATTCCGCATATTGACACCGGATTTGACGGCGGCTTTAAAATCGATTCGGATATACTTGAGGGCAACGACGGAAAAGATGAGCCTTAGGTAAAAGGTAGGAGAACAACAAAACGCGCGGAGCGGTTCCGCGCGTTTCTTTATATGCGGTTATTATTCCTTAACCTCGGGCAGTCCCGCTACGCTTGTAAGCAGGGAAAGAAGTCCTGCAAGCAGTGAGGCGGAGATTACGATTTTCCAGTCCACAGCTGACAGCACCGCCGAGGTGCCTATAGTCGCTATAGCGGTCTGGGCGATTGTCTTTGCAGCGCGTATTCCCGCCGCCTTTAACCATTTTTCAAAGCCTTTGTTCATTGTATGTCCCTCCTTAAAATCTAATCTGTACCGCGTCGATTTCCTGACCGAGTATACCCGCATAGCCGTTATTGCCGTCCTTTTCGGAATAGCCCGTCACCCACGGCAGCCACTTATTTTTGCGGCGAAGGTGAACGCGGTAATAAATTTTGACGCCTGTGTCGGTCTTCATCATAAGCCCGTCAATAGGTCTGTTAAACAGACCTGCGTAGTCGGTGCGGTTTGTGACCTCGGGCAGCCACTTGCCGCCCTTATAATGCACCTTGTAAAAGATATTTCCGCTTGAAAGGTTGGCGAGTACCGCGCATACGTCGTGACCGAATAATCCCGCGTAGTCGCTGTCGTTTTTTACGTTGGGCAACCATTTGTTTTTAACGTCGTCCCACACCTGATATGTAACGTCGGGCTTTGACGGCGCGGGCGCCGGGGCTGTTTCGGCACCCATAAAGCTCTTTACAAGGTTAAGAAAATAATCCCAGCCATAATCGTCAAGGGTGCGGTGGGGGCAATGCTTTCCGCTGTAATCATGATGTTTGGTCACCCTGTCTATTTCCCAGCCGAAGTCATTTAACAGCTTTGCAGTAAGCTCGGCGGCGTTTTTCTGCGCCGTTTCAAAGCGTGCACCGCCCGACTTTGAGTAGCAAATTTCAATTGCTATGCCCTCACGGTTGCCCTTGCCGTTGCCGTCCGAAGCGTGCCACGCATTGCGGTTAAGCTCTATTCCCTGCACAATCTCCTTGTCGTCAACCGCAAAGTGGAAAGAGGTCTCGTTATTGTTGCTGTGCATATACGTGATTTCGTTTGCCGCGCTCGCGTCGTTTGCGGTGTTGTGTATGACTATGCGGGTCGGGGTCATAGTATACGGGCATTTGATTTTTTCCTTGTCGCTCGGACATTCTACTTTTCTGATATTTACCATTTTAAATTCCTCCTTAATTATTCGGTTTGTGCAGCTCCTCAAGGTCTGCCGCGCGGTGATTTAAAACCTTAACCTGCTCCTCTATTACAGGTATTCGCCGAGCGAAGTCGTTATGCATACGAACCTCGCGGGTTAATTCGCTTATCCGTTCGTCTGTTACTGCCTGCGCGGTTTTAATGTCGTTTTGCATTTTGCTGTTGGCACGGCTGTTGGTAATTATTACCCCGATAAGTGAAAAGGCTCCGACAATCACCGCCGAACCCGCCGATAATAGCGCCTCTGTCATTAAGTCACCTCCCGTTTTACCCTTTGCTGTTTTTAAAGCATAGCACACTTCTGTGCGACATTCACCGACATAAAAAAGCGACCCGAATGAAAATCATATCGGGTCGCCGCATTGCGTATTATTTAGTTTAAAGAATTTCCTTCGATGTATCAGAGGGGCTTGACCTGTCCGCCTCAAACCAGAAGCAGACCCCGTAATCGGTGTTGTATACCCCGCATTTTCGCCCGTGCAGCTTCATTATCGCCGTGACTATTGAAAGCCCGAGACCGAAACGGGAGCTGTCCCGTTTATGCGAGGTGTCGCCCCTGAAAAAGCTCTGCCATATCTGCGGCATTGCCTCCTCGTCTACGTGACTGCCTGTATTAAAGACCGAAATTCTGACCGTGCCGTCCGAAATAAGGCTTTCGGTCCAGACCTTCCCGCCGTCGGGGGTGTGGGCGGCGGCGTTTTCAAGATATGCCTTTAAAACCTGCTCGATCTGGAGCGGGTCGGCGTAAATTTCGGTGCCGAAGGAGACCTTGTTTTCGGTTTCGATATCCTTACCTGCAAAAATGCGGGATAGGCAGTCCGAGCAAAGCACCGAAATATCAAAGCTTTCCCTGTTTAAGGGAATCTGCCCCGATTCATAGCGCGAAAGCTCCAGAATACTCAGCACCAGCCGATTCATTCGGCGGCTCTCGTCAATAATCGTGTTGCAGTACTCCTCCTTAGATTCGGGGCTTACGTTAAGCTTTAGCCCCTCAGCGTAGCCGCTAATAATCGAAATGGGGGTTTTAAGCTCGTGCGAAACATTCGCGACAAAGCCGCGCCGCATAACGTCTAATTGGCGTTCAAGCTCAATGTCGGAGCGGAGTCTCGCGTTGGTCTCCTTTAAATCGGTGAGCGCGGCGTTAAGCGAGGCGGAAAGCTCGTTTACCGACGCCGCCAACTGACCTATTTCGTCGCTGCGGCTAACGGTAAGCTTGCGCTCAAAGTTGAGCTTTGACATATCCCGCGTAATCTCGTTCATTTCGGCAATAGGACGGGAGAACTTGCGGGCAAAATTAAGCACCCATATAACCGAAAGCAAAAAGCAGACGACCGAAATTATGACGATAAACTCGTTGGCTATCGCCGCCGAATTTGAAATCAGCTGCTTTTGAACCCTTACCTCGGCGTAAATATCCCCCGACATTTGCTTGGTGCAGAGAAGATACTCGTTATTGTCGAACCTGCGGACGGCAGTTTTGAATATTATTCCGTCCGACAGCCGCTCTTCTTTTATCGGCTCAAGCTCTTCGTGGGTCATAACAAACTTGTCGTTGTTAAGGGAAAAATAATCCATCATCTGACTGCCGTGGGTAGTGTAAAGAATACGCCCCGACTCGTTGTAGATTTCAACGTCGAAGTTGTATTTTTCGTTAATATCCGAAAGTGCCTTTACTACCGTCGCGGAGTCCTTGATATTAAGCTCGCTTACCGCGCAGACCTGCTCCTTAAGAGCTTTTTTTTGCTTAAAGCTGAAAAACTGCACCAAAAAGCCTACGTTTGAAAGACAAAGCACCAGCACGAACGCCGTAAAGACCGCCGCGATACGGACAAAGATATTAAACCAAAGCTTGTTTTTAAGGTCCTTAAATTTCAAGCTTATACCCCATTCCGTATATGGTTTTAAGGTGTGCCGCGCCGTAATCGCCGAGCTTGGTGCGAAGTCTTGCTATGTGGGAGTCAACGGTTCTCGAATCCCCTAAATAATCGTAGCCCCAAATAGCGTTTAACAGCTGGTCGCGGGTAAGCACCCTGCCCGCGTTTTCATAAAGGTAGGATAAAAGCTCAAATTCCTTTAGTGTAAGCTCCAGCGGCGCGCCGTCCACAAAGGCGGTAAAGGCGTCGTTGTCGATAACAAGCCCCTTTTTTATCTCCTCGCCCGTCAGGGGTTGTCCCGTACTGCGCTTTAAGA
>JBJEOD010000441.1:0-4438 GCA_051880535.1 Acutalibacteraceae bacterium
ATTGCTCTACAAGCGTGCTGCCGATTCCCGAGCATCTGAATTCCTCATCGACAAAGATATATTTAAGCTCGCCTATCGGGAAATTGTCCGAAGCTCTGTCTACTATCTGTCCCGCTATGTAGCCGACCGCCTTATTCTCGCAGAGTGCAATCCAAAAAAAGTGTTTTTCCGATAAATTCAATAAATACTCCTGCCCTTTTTCACCTTCAAGCCAGGCTTCGTTAAGTACATAATTTCCGTAATTTTGAACTTGATTTTTGCAGTCTTTTTTTATTAATTGATAAATATCATTCAAATCGCTTTTTTCCGCCGGTCTGAATTTTATGCTTTTCACTTTTCCATCACCTGAAAGAAAGCTTAATTTAATAGGATTAAAACGGTACTTAATTCTTTTAAGTGTTTTTTTTGAATTTCTTACTGTACCGTAATATTTTTTCAAAGGATATAAAAACGGCCATACGCGGGTGTAAATCAGGTAGGGCAAGGATTTTTTTACATTATAGCTCTTACCGTTACGTGTAAACTCCGTCACCACGCCTATTATCTGCTTATCAGAGATATTTTTTTCATAGGTCCGGCAATTATCGCCGCGGCAGTCGTATGTTCCGTCCTTATTTATCCTGCGTATTCTGTGTAAAATAAATTTTCCGTCGTTCGTTTTATAAAAGGGTATATCGTATTTTTTTAAAGGAAGCACAGGCTTGGAAAGGGTTACGGTATCACGCCTGTTATAAAGCATTGGCTGCATACTTATCCCGACAACCGTAATTTTTACGCTCCCGTTGGACTCGATAATATCCGAAAGCAAGGGATACATATCAGTCATTGAAATCTTTTTTTTATTCAATCGCTCCTACTTCCTTTAGGGTGCTTATAAACTTGTCTGCCGATTTTTCGGCGGTTGCTTTATCAACATCTTCATAGGACTCGCAAATAAGACGTATAAGAGCATCAGCATCAAAATCACCGTCAATATTTTCCCACAAGAATTTTGCCGTATCGTTAAGCGTTATAATTCCGTTAAATCCGACCGCCTTGTCTCCTACAGGAACCAAAACCGTGTTTCCCGCAATATCGTTTAAAATAAAGTTTTCTGATTTTTTCATTTTTACTCCCTCATTGCTTCATATGCCAAGTCAGCTGCCTCCGCAGTCGGAGTACAGCCCATTTTGTAAATCGGAACGCGCTCTATTATCTGCCCTATAATCTCAAAAAGCTTTACAGCTGAGTCTTTATCGATTTTTCTAATCGAAGAATGATACATATTAATAACCTTTTCGGAGTCGGGCATAGGCTTTATCCAGTTTTCCCCGTCGCGTTCAAGAAAACAGATTCCGGCAACCTGAACCCTTTTATTTATACTTATATCGCTTTTTCCGCTCCACGGTGTTCCGTAAGCAAATACACCGTCATCAAGAACCCTTACCGCAGGCTTATCGTCATTCAGTATATATGCCCTGTCACCGAATTTTTTAAGCCAAAACGAAGTATGGGTTGATTTTCCGGTACCCGAGGGCGCTGAAAAGAGATACGCCCTTTCATCAACAACTATTGCCGAGGAATGTATCATCATACCGTTAAAATTATTTATAAGCTCTTTATAAAAAAGCTTACCCTCATAGACATACGCTTTTATTTCCTCTGTCCATTCAGGCTTAACGATTGCCTTTATTTCCTCGGGAGAGGTTTTGATTATACAGTCAGGAGTGCCCGCAAAACCGTCGCATAAATATTTTTCCGCACGCTGCATTGTACGTGTGCGGCAGTCCAAACCAACCTTTAAATCAGCGATATTGTAAATCTGCATTATTATTCTCCGTTATCTAAAAAGAGGTCTCAAAAGCATAACTTTTGAGACCCCAAAGTTTTGAGTATGTTAATTATTATAGCTCGTCGCCAGAACCTTCTGTATCAACATCAATGAAGGCAATTGCATTAGCGGCTTCGAAATCAACTACTTTGATTACAACCTCGTTAAATTTCATTAATATCACCTCGCAAATATGAATTAAAAATTCAAACTTTACTGAACGGCGTAATAGGTATTGTAAGCGTCAGCAAAAGTAGAGCCTTCTGTGCTCTGCATAGTTTCATTTAAATTTACATTAACAGCATTGGTGTTTACAACATATTCGCCGCTTGCACCGGAAGTTATACGAACATATATTTTGACATTTTGAGCAAAGTCAGGAAGAGCAAAACCTGAAACTTTAAATGCACCAGCTCCGGATGTAAAACTAGTCGCAAATAAGTATTCACTTCCATTTACATCTACAACAACATATTGCTTTCTGTTGCCGTTTGCAGTGCCTTCCGAAAGAGCATCTTTTAACTCCTGACTCGGAGCTGCACGACCAATTACCAATTCATTAGCTTTGGTGTTATAAGAAATGGTTGTATAATCAACCAAACCTGTTTCAACAACTGCATTAGATACAGCGATTGATTCGTCAGTTGATGACCAAACATCAATTAAATCAAGCAATGCAGCTGCCTTAGCATCTGTAGCCGACATTTCAGAAATGAGATTGCCTAAAACAATATTATACGAATTTGTGTTTACAAGATAATCGTTATCAGCGGTAATTCTTACATAAACTGAAACCGGAACATTTATATCTGTAATAGCAAAACCTGAAATTTTAAATGTACCAGTGCCGGAAGTAATAGAAGTATCAAATAAGTATTCACTTCCATTTACATCTACAACAACATATTGCTTTCTGTTGCCGTTTGCAGTGCCTTCCGAAAGAGCATCCTTTAACTTCTGACTGGGAGCTGCACGTCCGATAGAAAGTTCGCTTTTAGCTACATCATAAGCAACAGAAGTATAAGTGATATAATCTTCCTCGGGTTCAACAACAGGCTCGGTAACAACGATATTGATTTCGCTGTCAACAACGAGCTCTACGGTTTCCTCAGCCCAGGTTGCAGCAGATTCGCCTGCAAAGTAGGTAACTGTTACAGGATAAGTGTTTGCAACTACGCCTTCAGCTTTTGTGAATGTAAGAACAACGTTAGCGGTGTTAAAGCCTGCTTCATTGTCATTAGCGTCAACAAAGAATTTACCTTTGCTTAAAAGCTTGGTGTCATCAATGTAATAGCCTTCCTCATTTTCGGTAACGGAAGTGAGTGTGCCGTACTCTGAGGTTGCAGCAATTGCCGCAACGTTCATTGCCGCGGGCGATGTAAGCGCAAGGGTTACTATTGCCTGAGTATCCTCGGTTGTAACCGAAGCACCCGCAGATGTGATTGTGCCTTGATAGTCAGCGGCGTTTACGGTGAGACAGCCTACAAATGCGGTTAAGCAGAGGGCTGCCGAAACCATAGACGCAAGAGATTTTTGCCAAATCTTTTTCATAAATTTTCTCCTAACCGGCTTTCGCCAAATTTTTTTGTCTCCCCCCAGAGACATACGTTACTCCGAAAAGCACCAGCTCCTCAGATTTAAGTTAATAATAACATTATTTTGAAAAAATTTCAAGCCCCTGTCGAGTAAAAAATGCGTCGTAGTGGATAAAAGTTTTTTCATTTTTTTTATGCAAATAGTCAAATGACACAAGCTGTTGATTTATAAACCCCCTAAAAAAGTTTAAATGTCCATATTTAGTTTTGTTGTATGAGCATATACAATTTATAATCGGTTTAATTATTATAGAGTGTATCAATATCTAACGTCTAACATCTAACGTCTAACATCTAAATCAGATATAATCCCGAATCCAGCACCGCAAAGCGGTTGTCGCCTACCCTTACATACTGCCGAACGGGCTCGGAAAATTCCTCGTATTCAAAAACGCTGTAGGTATTTAGATTTACCTCGATAAGCTTTGAGGAGCCCGTATTGCTTACCATAACGGTATCGCCGTCTATAAAGAGTCCCGACGGCTTGTTAAACGGGGATTTATTTCCGCCTATTCTAAGCTCCTCCCGCATAGCCGTAAGGTTATAGCGAAGCAGAACATTGCAGTCCGCAAAGCTTGCCCACAGGGCGTTTTTATAAAGGGCAATATCGGTCGCCGCCGCGCCGCGGTATTTAAGCTCGCCCGTCCAGACGGGGACGGCGTCCGCGCCTAAAAGCTTAGCCTCGCCGTCCTCTGACAGCAGGAAAACCTTGCTGCCCGGCAGAACTATCGATTTTGCGGTTATATAATTGCCGCACAGTGCCGCAACCGCTTTATAATTGTTGCCGAATTTGGTAAGCAGATAAATATTTTTCGCAATGTCGGTAAACCTGCCGTTGTCAAAGGTAATCATTTTATAAGAAACTAAGGTATTTTCCTCTATAATATCCTTGCAGTAGGAAAAAATTATACCGTTTGAAATGGGCAAAACCTCGTAAACCTCGCCCGAAAAGACCTTTTTCATCTGTTTTCACTCCGTCTTAAGCAAAGACAACAAATCCGAACCCGATTTTAAAGGGCGGATTTTCGCCTTT
>JBJEOD010000442.1:0-4433 GCA_051880535.1 Acutalibacteraceae bacterium
CAATTTCCTACTCGTATCTTGATAAAGTAATTGAGGTTCACAGTTGCCGCGAGAACCAAAGTACGGTGTATAAGCATATTTTACATACTCCAAAGGGTGACCTGACTGCACAAAGTATCGTGAAGGACAATATTTTTACCGTTTGGAATACAGAGCATTTTCTAAAAGATTCAACGGATATAGAAAAGTATATGTCGCTGGACCTGACTTGTAAGGTTGACAATAATAATCTGCGAAATATGCGTGACAAGCTTGGTGAAAACGGAATTGTCTGTCCAAGTATCAGAGATCCCTTGTGCCGTGCCGCAGAATTGTTCTCTATGGAAGATTTCTTGATTTTTGCAATAACCGAAACCGATAAAGCAAAAAAATTTTTAGATTTTTTGTGGGAAATGTGTGAAGTTGAGCTAAAAGGTATTCTGGCGGGAGATGTTAAGGATATGATGGTTCGAGTTGTAGGACCTGAATATGCCACTCCGCCATATCTTCCAAATCAGTATTTTTCGGATTTTGTAACGAAGTATTTGAAAAGGATGGCTTCAATGATTAATGACGCGGGTGCAATTTCCCGTGTCCATTCGCACGGAAAAGTCAGATTTGCTTTGGAGGAATTTGCCAAGACTGATGTTATGTGTGTTGATCCGGTTGAACCCTTGCCGGATGGCGATATTTCACTGGGTGAAATTAAAGAAATTTACGGCGACAGATTCACATTGCTTGGAAATATCGAACTAAAGGAATTAGAAGTGGCAAGCGAGGAACAGGTAGAACGTCTGGTTAAGGGCGTGGTGGAAGAAGGCAAAAAAGGCGGTCATTTCATTCTTATGCCTACGGCAACACCTATTACCGTTCCGTTGGCTCCGGTAGTGGAACGCAATATGTTCAAAATGATTGAATGCGGACTCAAATACGGAAGTATGAAATAAGTATTTAATTGATTTTATAAACATTTGTGCAACCAAACGGAGCCTACGAAGAAAAAATCCAATAGAATAAAAAAGTAGAGCATATTTGGAAGAAGTCCGTAAAAATGGAAGTTTGTAACCATGAACGGAGACTCCAATATGCTCTACGCTAATTTTATAGTAATTATTACTGCTTAAGTAAACTGAAATACATTTCCATAATACTATCATATTGTTGTATATTGCTTTTGTAGGGTTCCTGTGTAGGATCGCCGCAAAGAAGCATACTGTCGTGCAGTGTGTCGCACAGTCTGATAGGGACAGTTGTTGCATAACCGGGGAATACAGCATATTGTGAGCTGAGATATGGGAATACGGAAAGACCGTAATTAAGAAGCAGATAGGAATCTCCGCGTTGCATACGCTGAATTGTATCCTTCAGAATTACAATCTGATCATTCTGAGTGTCAACCAACCAGTTTGTGTTTCGGACACCGTACATTATCGAACGAGAATTTTCTTTGTTCATTAGATATATCATAAAATCAGAAATTGCTTCAGTATTCTTTCCGCGGTATATAACGGTGGCGTAGGTGCCATATTGTGAGTAGGATGACAGAAATCCTTCACTGTTTCCGTATAGATTAAGAGCTGTATAAAGATTGGTGCCTTTGTTTATATTCCAAAGTTCCACTGCGTAGCTTTCCCCGATGTATATCAGTGGAAAACGGTCTTCGGAAAAATCCGAAAAAGAGCAAACGCCTGAAGGCAGTATTTTGTGCAGCTCTATAAGAAATTCGGCAAGTTCATCATTATGCGGCAAGGGAGTATCATTGGCTTCAAAAACTGCAGTAGGAGAAATACCATATAGATGTTCAAGTGTTTCCATTCCATGCATACCAAATAGTACAATATCTGCATCACCGATTAATTCAGCATTTGGTACAATTTCTTTTACTTTGGTAATAAGCTGATCAAAATTATTGATTTTTTTAAGTTCCTCATACGGAAAAACATCATTACGGATGTAAATCCCCTCGCTTGCAATCAGAGGAATATTGCTGTAACCGATAAATCCGCCCGGAAGATACGAAAGATTATTTGATTTGTCCAAGTGAAATTCCAGTATATTTTGCGGAATTATATCACAAATGCTTTCACTCAGTTCAAATGAATAACATTCGGTTGAAGTGAGTAGCTTTTGTAGGTTTCGGTCATCCAAGCGTATTGTAATTGCATCCGGATAGTTGCCTGAAATTATAATTTTTGCGATTTTGCGCTCAATTTCCTTTGTTACAATTTCTATTTCCGGAGATATGGAATATCGATCAGAAATCTGTTTTAATACGGAATATTGCGACCATTCTCCGGAAAATTTTGAGTAAGGGTCGCATATTATCCATGAAAATTCGGTTTTTGTACTTACGGTTTTTGCATTTGTCTTTTTCTCTTTGCATCCACAGGAAAGAGAAATTAAAATAATACAAACCAGAACAATAAATCCTTTTCTTATCAGGGAGCTCATTTCTGACACCTCCTTGCCGGAATCCTGATTGTGCAAACCGTACCATGCTCGGTAGGTTCAATTGTTAGAGAAGATAAAGAACCGAAATAAAGCCGTATACGGTTTACAACATTTGAAAGCCCATAGCCGTACTTTCCTTCAATTACATTTGCGGCAAGCTTAAGATCAATCGGTTCTCCGTCATTATATATAGTAAGTATAATTTCCTCACGCAAGGGCGATGAAAACTGACCGGTAATTTTGATAAGTCCCTGCATTTGTCCCGAAGCCTCAAGGCCGTGTCCGATTGCATTTTCAACTATCGGTTGCAGCATTAGGTTTATGCATTCGTAATCCAAAATTTCAGGATCAATATCTTCTTCGTAACGGAATGTATCGTCGTGCATATCAAGTTGCAGATAAATATAGGCGTGAATATTTCTGATTTCATCAGAAAGACTGGTAAGAGTATTTCCTTTGTTAAGGCAGGTACGGTAGAATTCGGCAAGATTGTTTGCAAATTTACTTGTTTTTTGATCATTGTTCATTATGCAACGCCAATTTATTGTATCCATACAGTTATAAAGGAAATGTGGATTGATCTGATTCTGCAGAATTTTCAATTGTTCTTCTTTGCTTTTAATTTCATTTTTATATTGTTCAATTACCAGAGAATTGATTCTTTCAATCATTTGGTGAAATAGTGAAGAAAGCCGTCCGATTTCGTCGTCGGTCGGATCAATGTTAATCTGTACACCATCCAGTCGACCATCGCTAATCAACGCTACTTCGGAACCTATATTATTGATTCGCTTTGATAGATTAAGAGAGCTTGAAATAGAAAAAACACTGACGAATAATAGACAAATAAGACCGATAATTATACAAGCTATAAGCATTTTAGGAAAATCCTGATAAAGAACGGTTTGCGGAATAAGTACTGAAATGTTCCATTGAAACTGTTCAAGAAATTGCGGATTATATGCGTAAACTTCATTGCGTATGCGGATAGTATTATTGTCGGTTCGCTTTAAAAGGTTAAGTACAATATTACCGTAATCCTTATCTGTCTGTGCTTTCAGATAGAGCGTTTCACCATCTGTATTTTGAATGACAAAAATGTATTGATCTGTTCCCTCGACCGGAACTGATCCGATAAACTTTTCTGACGGCGCTTCAAATCTCAGAACAGCAATAGGACTGTTGTTTTGATAAAGATTCATTATCTGGTAATAAATAGTGACTGTTTTGTTGTCGCAGGTTAAAAAACGAGAGCTATCTGCCCGAAAGTATGAAAGTGACTCATTGAAGCTGTCAGAATTGCTTAGGGTGCCTGAACTATCAATCGAAATTCCGTTTGAAAGAAACAGCTTGATATTAATGTTCTCATCAAAAAGCGGTACAGAGCGTTTCTTTAATTCCTGCAGTGAGGTTTTGATTTTTGAAAAATCTGTCTGAGAAGAGAAGCATGAATTTACGTTACATAGAAAAGAATCAGTATAAATTACACTTTCAATGATGTTGTCGGTTGTGCTCAGATTGTGCAATAGGTTGGTGCTGACACCGTCGGTAATTGCTTCCAATCTGGCTGAAATCTGGGTATTTGCTATTTTTACAGTGGAAATGTAGGAAACAAAAATTATGAGTATAAGAGGCACAACGGAAATTGAAAGGTAAACGGTAAGTAACTTTTGCCACAGCTTGCGCTGCGGAAGCATATTTTTAATGCGGTGGATCATTTGGCAGTCTCCCTGTATTGAATGGGTGACATTCCGCACTGATTACGGAAGATTTGGCAGAAATACGAGCGGTTCGAATAACCAACTTTTTCACAAATTTCGCCTACACGCATCTGTGTGGTTTGCAAAAGTTCCTTTGCGCGTTCAACACGGTAAGAAGTAAGATATTTTAAAAAGTTTACTCCGGTGGTTTTTTTGAACAAGTATGAAAAATAGCAAGGGGATAAAAAGACCTGCGCTGCTACACTTTCAAGGCAAATATCTTGCGCATAATTGTCATGAATC
>JBJEOD010000443.1:0-4419 GCA_051880535.1 Acutalibacteraceae bacterium
AATTTTAGCGGCGGGTATGCTTACCGCGGCGCTCACAGGCTGCGGAGGAAGCACCTCGAACGACAGCATCTCGGTACTCACCCGCGAGGAAGGCTCAGGCACAAGAGGCGCGTTTATAGAGCTGTTCGGCATTGAACAGAAGGACGCAGACGGCAACAAGGTTGACAAAACAATAACCGGCGCAGAAAGCACAAATTCCACTTCGGTTATGCTCACCACTGTCGAGGGCAACAAGGCGGCTATCGGATACGTTTCCCTGGGTTCTCTCGACGAGACAAAGGTTAAGGCGCTTAAGATTGACGGAAACACCGCCTCTGCCGAAAACGTAAAAAGTGGAACATATAAAATTGCCCGTCCCTTCAATGTTGCGACAAAGGGCGACCCCACAGGCGTAGCAAGCGATTTCCTTAAGTTTATCTTAAGCGAACAGGGGCAGAAGGTAGTTGAGGACAACGGATATATAAGCGAGGGCAATAACGGCTCCTACTCCGCCTCTAATCAGACAGGCAAAATCACCGTAGGCGGCTCCTCCTCGGTAACCCCGGTTATGGAAAAGCTTAAAGAGGCTTACATCGCATTAAACCCCAATGTAACAATAGACGTTCAGCAGCAGGATTCCACCGCAGGTATGACAGGCGCGATAGACGGAGTTTACGACATCGGAATGGCGTCAAGAGAGCTTAAGGACAGCGAAAAGGAAGCAGGGCTTGTACCTACCGTAATCGCAATGGACGGAATAGCGGTAATCGTAAACAAGGACAACACCGTCGAGGACCTTACAAGCGAACAGATTCTTAAAATCTACACAGGCGAAATCACCCTGTGGAGTGAAATAGAATAATTCTTCTTCCTCAAGAGCCGCCCTCCGTTTATACGGAGGCGGCAGTTCGCATTTCAATGTCCGACATACAATGTCTAACATTTAATATCTAAATCAGGAGAAAAATATGAATCCCACACTCCAAAAGATAAAAGAAGTATCAATGCATATCGTTTTCATAATCTGCGCCTGCGTCTCAATCGTAGCGGTTCTGCTCATATGCCTGTTTCTTTTTGCAAACGGTCTTCCCACCGTCGGAAAAATCGGCGTGGGCGAATTTTTATTAGGCAGGGTCTGGAAGCCGCTCGAAAACAAATTCGGAATACTTCCTATGATAATAGGCAGTATTTACGTGACGGCGGGAGCCGTTATAATCGGTGTGCCCGTTGGTGTATTATCCGCCGTATTTTTAGCAAAATTCTGCCCTAAAAGGCTTTATAAAATACTTAAGCCCGCAGTGGATTTGCTCGCAGGCATACCCTCTATTGTATACGGTTTTTTCGGACTTGTGGTTATAGTCCCCGTAATGCAAAGCTTATTCGGCGGGTCTGGCAAAAGCGTGCTTACCGCCTCGGTAATGCTGGGTATTATGATACTGCCGACGATTGTAAGCGTTTCGGAATCGGCTATCAGGGCAGTACCCGAAAGCTACTACGAGGGGGCGTTGGCTTTGGGCGCCACCCACGAGCGGAGCATCTACCGCACGGTACTTCCCGCCGCGAAATCCGGAATTACCGCGGGCGTGATTTTGGGAATAGGCAGAGCCATAGGCGAAGCAATGGCGGTAAATATGGTAGCGGGCAACCAGACCCAGATACCCGGCAGTATATTTGACGGTGTTCGCACCCTTACCTCCAACATAGTGCTTGAAATGGGCTACGCCACCGACCTTCACAGGGAGGCACTTATTGCCACAGCGGTTGTGCTTTTTGTATTTATCCTAATAATAAATTTGCTTTTTTCCCTGGTAAAGCGGGGAAAAAAGGACAAACTTAAGCGGAGGCGCGCAAAATGAAGGACAACAATACCGCGTATATAAATAAAATCACCTTTAAGCAAAGGCTTGACGCCTACAAACGCCGCCCCGCCTCTTTTATAATGTTTATACTCACTTGGCTTGCGGCCATTATCACTGTAGCCGTAGTAGTTATTCTGGTCGCCTATATACTTATCAAGGGCATACCCAATTTAAAGCCCTCCCTTTTTGCCTTAGAGTACAACAGCGAAAACGTATCAATGCTCCCTGCGATTATCAACACGGTTACAATGACCGTTTTTGCTCTTGTACTTGCCGTTCCGATAGGCGTTTTCTCAGCGATATATCTTACCGAATACGCAAAGCGCGGCAATCAGCTTGTAAAGGTTGTAAGGGTCACGACCGAGACATTGGCGGGAATCCCCTCGATTGTTTACGGGCTTTTCGGCTATCTTGTTTTCGTTATCGCCTGTCATTTCGGGCTTTCAATGCTCTCGGGCGCGCTTACGCTTGCAATTATGATTCTGCCTACCGTAATGCGGACAACCGAGGAGGCGCTCTTAGCCGTCCCCGATTCTTTCAGGGAGGGCAGCTTCGGCTTAGGCGCGGGCAGGCTCCGCACCGTATTCAGGGTTGTTCTTCCCTCGGCTGTTCCGGGTATTCTTTCGGGAATTATTCTTGCCATCGGAAGAATAGTCGGCGAGACCGCGGCGCTTATATACACCTCGGGTACCGTAGCGGGAATACCTAAAGACCTTATGCACAGCGGCCGCACGCTGTCAATCCATATGTACGCGCTTTTAAGCGAGGGGCTTTATATGGAGGAGGCATACGCCACTGCGGTGGTGCTTTTGGTGCTTGTGCTGCTTATAAATATGCTGTCGGGGCTTATTGCAAAAAAGCTGTCGGCAAAAAAATAGGCATATTTGTATGGTGATAGTGCATTAAGAAAAAAGGGCCCGCAAGCCTTACGGGGGCTGTCACGGCGAAGCGTGACCGGGGGATATTTGATTTGATGAAAGCCTGCCTAATCCCTCCACCGCCGTTCGGCGGTCCCCCTCCCTTTAGGCAAGGGAGGCTTTATCAAGCTAATATCAAAATTCTGAAAGGACAAGAAAATGGAGAAAATAGCTGTAAAAAATCTTGATTTATGGTATAATGATTTTAAGGCGCTCAAAAACATAAATCTTTCCCTGCCCGCCAACAGGATAAGCGCGTTTATCGGTCCGTCGGGCTGTGGGAAGTCCACCCTTTTAAAGTCGCTTAACCGTATGAACGATTTGGTTGAGGGCTGTAAAATAACGGGCGAGGTCACCTTAGACGGTGAAAGCGTTTACGGCGGTATGGACGTAAACACACTTCGCAAACGGGTGGGAATGGTTTTTCAAAAGCCGAACCCCTTCCCTATGTCGATTTACGACAATATAGCCTTCGGTCCGCGCACCCACGGCGTGCGGCAGAAGCAAAAGCTTGACGAAATAGTCGAGGAATCCCTTAAAAAGGCCGCCATCTGGGACGAGACCAAGGATATACTTAAAAAAAGTGCCCTTGCAATGTCGGGCGGTCAGCAGCAGCGGCTTTGTATCGCCCGCGCTTTGGCAGTTAAGCCCGAGGTGCTTTTAATGGACGAGCCGACAAGCGCCCTCGACCCCATTTCCACCTCCAAAATAGAAGACCTCGCCGCGGAGCTTAAAAAGGACTACACCATAATTATGGTAACCCACAATATGCAGCAGGCGGTGCGAATATCCGATTACACGGCGTTTTTCCTCTTAGGCGAGGTAATCGAGTTCTCCGAGACCGAAAAAATGTTCTCGAATCCGCAGGATAAACGCACTGAGGACTATATCACGGGGAGGTTTGGCTGATATGAGAAACAAATTTGACAGTCAGCTTGAAAAGCTTAATTTGGAGCTTATAACAATGGGCGCTCTCTGCGAGGACGCGATTTCCGCCTCGGTAAAGGCTATGACCTTCGGGGACGACGCGCTGTGTGAAAAGGTCTTCGCAACCGACGCAGAAATAGACCAAAAGGAACGGGATATTGAGGCTATATGTATGAAGCTTCTGCTCCAGCAGCAGCCCGTCGCGCGGGACTTAAGGGTTATTTCGTCCGCCCTTAAAATGATTTCGGATATGGAGCGAATAGGCGATCAGGCGTCCGACATTGCGGAAATCACGAAATTCATCAAAAACAGCAGCGTTCAGAGCCGCGTGCATATCAGCGATATGGCAGAGGCGGCAATCAAAATGGTGACCGACAGCGTAGAGTCCTTTGTAAAAAAGGATTTATCCCTTGCCCGCGCGGTAATGGAATACGACGATAAGGTCGATAACCTTTTCGATTGCGTCAAAGATGAGCTTGTGCGCCTTATTTCCGAGGATCGCGCAAACGGCGAGTTCTGCATTGACCTGCTTATGATTGCAAAATACCTTGAACGCATCGGCGACCACGCGGTTAATATCGCCGAGTGGGTGGAATATTCAATAACAGGCTCACACGAAAATTAAATAAGCGGCGCCTCCCGCATTAGGCTGACGAGAGCCGAAACCGTTACGGTTTGGGTTACCGCCTTTTCCCGCCTGCTTTGCACTCATTTTTGAAATACCGCGTATTCCTGCA
>JBJEOD010000444.1:0-4406 GCA_051880535.1 Acutalibacteraceae bacterium
ATTATACCACATTTTCTACAGCTTTGCTTGACTTTTTCAGTGGTTTCGAACGGTTACAGACGGCGAATTGAAAGAACCATCAGTCGTGACTAACGCCGACGGCACCCAGACACTTACTTGGATCATCCCGGAAGTGGTCGTTGGGGATAAAATGCCGTTGATTCACTATTCCGTCAATGTAGGCACAAAGGGGGATGAAACAAAGGATGTTCCTTTTGGCACCACCAATTTGACCAATACGGTGGAGATATCTGCTGCAGGGGATGACTGCATCCATTCCATTGCCTTTGGAAATGTTGCAGAAGAAGGCGTAGTGCTGACCCGAGGAACCGCAAGCTCCTACGGCAAATATTCCAAGAATACCGTGGTGGAACCGGACGGCGAAATCAACTATGTGATTTTCTATGACAATAACTCCCCCGCTCCTATTTCCGATATTGTCTTGCTGGATACTATGCCCCGGAACGGATACTTAGACAACGCTTTCACCGGTAGCTACACCGTGACAAGCTGGAAGCTGAATGTTAGTAAATGCGAACCGTCCGGCTTTAAGCTCTACTATACGATGAATGAGGATTACGCAGGAAAGACAATCAATGATATTCCCGAGACAGAGATCCTAACGTGGGATACCGCAACAATCGGTGACGACGGATCGGTTACGGATATGAATGGAAAAATGCCGGTTGCTTGGGCACTAATCGGTACGCTTAACGCTAATAAGGGCGTCTATGTTGATTTGACAATCAAACTCGAACCGGGAGCAACCTACGGAACAAACAATGTGTATCATAATACCTTCTCCCACGGCAGCATAGTTACAGCGACAGAAGAGTACAGTGTTATCCGCACCTTAGAGGGTCTTGCATGGATGGATGACAACGCAGACGGCATCCAAGATGAGGATCCTGACAGACGTATATCCGGCGTCAATGTATCCCTGTGGAAGCTCAAGAATAACGGTGATCCTGCCAATAAGAATGACTATATGCCGTATTGTTATCCGGGAACAAGCACAAATATTGTCATTCAGACCGGTAAACAAATCAGCGTCAGGGCATCAAATGCAGAAGCTGCCGCAACTTACGAACAGGGCCGCTACAAGTTTACCGACCTGCCCGCCGGAACCTTCGCGGTAAAATTTAAGGACGGAATTACTCAAACGATTAGCAATTATATTGCCTCCCCTGCAAACCGTGACGGCAGTAACGACGCTCTGGATTCGGACGGCATTGCCACCTACAGCAACGACAAGTCCCAACTGCAGGAAACCGTCATTACGGGCATTCAGATGCCCAAGGCGGAAGAAATGAAGGTTGTTCTCTATGAATCCAAGTACCACGACAGCGGCTTCTATGAGCGGGGCTATGAATTGCCCAAGTCAGGGGGCGCGGGCGTCGAAATATATACCGCGGGCGGATTTTTAATGTTTACTTCAGCGGCGTTTGTCCTGCTTAATAAGCATTCAAGGCGCAGAAAATCATAGATACCCGGTATCGAACAAAGATATACTGTTTTTTGCGACGAGCACATAGAGCCTAAATACTTTGTGTGCTTTCGTAAGCGTCTAGTCAAGGCAGAAAGCTTTTAAGTTTCCCCGTTTTTGACGAGTAAAAGTGAATAAACCCCGATAAACAAGGGCGTTTGCCGGGGTTACAAAAATGAAATTTCAGGTATAAAAACAGTGCAAAATCCTTTCAAAACCGCTTAAAAAATGGGGAAATTTAAAAAAATAAAAAACCATTGACAAAGAGTCTTAGAAAGTTTATAATTACCCAAGAGAATAGCGGCATATTATAAATAGATTTCTTAATCTGTGATTTAGTTTGGAGAAATATTTATGAAAGACATTATTAAAAACTTACCGTATACTATTATTGTACCGATTATTTTTATCGGATAACAGGAGGTTAATATGAATATAGAAAAGCAAATTGATGATTTATTAAATAAAATGACCGTAGAAGAAAAAATAGGTCAGCTGAATCAGATACCAAGCGCAAAAGATTATGAAGAATTAAAGGACCTGATAAGAAAAGGCAAGGTCGGATCTCTTATAATGGCAGGCACATGCTTTGCCGGCAGTGAAGAAGGCAGCATTTCGGAGGTTGAGTTTTATAAAGAGCTACAGCGTACAGCGGTTGAAGAAAGCCGCCTTAAAATACCCTTGATATTCGGCAGAGATGTAATTCACGGTCATCATACGGTATATCCTCTCCCACTGGCTATGGCAAGCTCTTTTAACGATGAGCTTGTAAAAACTGCGTACCGAGATATAGCAAGCGAGGCCGCTCTTGACCATATTCATTGGACGTTTACGCCTATGCTTGACCTTTCAAGAGACCCGCGGTGGGGCAGATGCGTTGAAAGCCCCGGCGAGGACCCGTATTTGGGTGGAAGAATGGCTACGGCTATGGTTAGAGGAATTCAAGGCGACAATCTTTCGGACGGCAGTTCAATTGCCGCCTGTGCAAAGCATTATATAGGCTATGGCGCGTCGGAAGGCGGAAGAGATTATCACCACACCGATATTTCAGAGCCGTCGCTGCATAATTATTATCTTCCCGCATTTAATGCCGCGGTTAAAGCAGGCGTGCAGACGGTTATGAATTCCTTTAATGAAATAGGCGGCCAGCCCACAGCCTCAAGCAAGCGCCTGCTGACCGATGTTTTGCGGGGAGAGCTGGGGTTTGACGGGTTTGTTATCAGCGATTGGGGAGCTATTGAGCAGCTTAAAAATCACGGAGTTGCCGAAAATGACAAGCAGGCGGCGGAGCTTGCTCTGAACGCGGGACTCGATATGGATATGTCTGACGAGTGTTATATAAAACATCTCCCCGAGCTTATAGAAGAGGGCAAGATTTCACAGGAGACGCTTAACAATGCCGTAAGAAATGTTTTGCGTGTTAAGCTTCGTCTCGGCTTGTTTGAACATCCTTATGCGCCGGAATATGAAACAGATGAAAAAGAGCACGGCAAACACGCAAGAGAGCTTGCAAGCGAATGTATGGTTTTGCTAAAAAACAATAACAACGCGTTGCCGCTGAAGGAAGATGAGCGTGTAGTCTTGGCGGGACCCATGGTTACAATTAAGGAATCGCATTTGGGAACATGGACACTTGACGGTAAAGAGGAAGATGTAATATCCATTGCAGAAGCTATGAAAAAAGCAGGCGGTAATAATGTTATGTATCACCACGAATGGCTTTCTGACAGACAAATGATTTCACCGTGGGATGTCGATACATATGTGCTTTGCCTTGGAGAAAGCCGGTATATGTCGGGTGAAGCCCAATGCCTTGCAAATATTTCCGTTCCCGTATGTCAGGTAGAGCTTGCAAAACGCGCTAAGCTTGAAGGAAAAAAGGTTGTGGCGGTGATGTGTTTTGCAAGACCGGTTGCAATGCAGGAGCTTGAGCCGTACTGCGACGCAATTTTGTACGCATGGCACAGCGGAACTCAAGCGGGTAATGCAATAGCGGATATTCTTTACGGCAGGGCGAATCCCAGCGGAAAAACGTCGATAACTTTCCCGCGCACGACAGGTCAAATACCCATTTACTATAACTTCCACCGTGCCGCAAGACTCTGTAATGAGTATTACGGTCAGGGAAGGAGCTACCGTGATATTCCTGCAGGGCCTCTGTATCCCTTTGGTTTCGGATTAAGCTACACCTCCTTTGAAATAAGTGAGGCCGAGTCTGATAAAAAAGCTTTAACCCTTCCTCAGCTTGAAAACGGTGAAACATTTAAAATATCGGTTAATGTTAAAAACATCGGAAAGCTTGACGGAAAAGAAACGGTGCAGCTTTATATAAAGGACGAGGTGTCGTCTATTGTCCGCCCGCTTAGAGAGCTAAGAGGATATAAAAAGGTTTTTCTTAAGGCAGGAGAAACGGTTAAGGTCGAATTTAATGTCGGATTTGAAGAACTGGCGTTTTATAATTCACGGCTTGAAAAGGTTGTCGAACCGGGAGATTTTACGGTTTATGTGGGTAATGATTGCACAACGGAAAATGGTGTAAAAATAATTTGTGAATAGAGCGCAGCAGAAAGGCGCGATCACGATGGTTATAGTTAGTCGAATAGTGCATAATGACACAGTTTCGACACCGAATCTTCAAGGTTTTTAAGAACACCCGACAATATTAAAAAGTATATTAACAAGAAAAGAGAAAAGATACGGGCTTTTTTAATAGAGACAGATAATATGATATTAATACATCGGCGGATCCCGATCTTGAAAATCCTAAGCTATTACACCTTAATATACTCCATTGTGCAACCGCAATACCCGCGCTGCACAATGGAGTATATTACCGAAATAAAGAAGATTCCGAGCTTATAACCTTGCTTAACGGCGATTATTCCTTTTATTATGCATCCTTTGACAGTATGCCGAAATT
>JBJEOD010000445.1:0-4396 GCA_051880535.1 Acutalibacteraceae bacterium
GATACTCGACAATTTTTTTGAAATATTAAGGCACTCCTACTCGTGGTGGCTGGTACCTCTGCTTTTTGTCGGCTTTTTTTTAGGACTTGTAATTATCCACCTGCTTATTACGGTTATCTGGATTCTTACAATAAGGACCGACCGACCGGTTAAAAACGGAGCGGCGTTCAGGACTTGGGTAAATATTACCATACCGCTTTTATTAAAGCTTGTCAGGGTCAAGGTTAACGCAAAGGGAGCAGAAAAGGTACCCGAAAGCGGAAGATTATTATTTGTCTGCAACCATCAGCACGACCTCGACCCGATTATGATTCTGTCGGTTTTTCCGAAATATGAAATCGGCTTTATCGGGAAAAAGGAAATTTATAAAACAATGCCCCTTATCGGCAAGGCAATGCACGGGCTTCACAGCCTGCCTATTGACCGCGAAAACAACCGTGAGGCGGTAAAAACCATTATCGAGGCGGCGCGGCTATTAAGAGAGGATAAGGCATCGGTCGGGCTTTTTCCCGAGGGCTATGTAAGTAAGTCCTGTGAGCTTTTACCGCTTAGAAACGGCTCGCTTAAAATCGCCTATAAAGCGAATGTCCCGATTGTCGTATGCGTACTTAACAACACGCGGTCAATACCAAAGCGTATGTTCCTGCACCATACCGACATTGAGTTCAGGGTATTAAGCGTTATTACCCCCGAGGAATATAAGGATATGCCGACCGTTGAGTTAGGTGACAGAATTTACGGCGAGATGAAGGCGGCACTTAGCGAAATAAGGGGAAAGGCAGCGGAATAAATATGACGGCAAGGCGTTAGGAGGGCGGCTATGATAGTATTACAATACTGTAAAACACAGATAATGTGTTTGTTGATTCTGGCGTATATCGGATTACTGTATATAAGAGAGGGAAACGAGCTTAACCGTGTTACCCAAAAATCAAACTGTA
This sequence comes from Acutalibacteraceae bacterium, assembly GCA_051880535.1. Taxonomy (GTDB): domain Bacteria; phylum Bacillota; class Clostridia; order Oscillospirales; family Acutalibacteraceae; genus UBA737. The sequence continues at coordinate 942 of JBJEOD010000445.1, forward strand.
ACCGTATTTTTGACATGCTTTTCGTCATTTCGGAAATTGCCCTGCTGTTTGACGGCATAACCGCCTGCACCGTGAATTTTTTGGACCGTGTTCCGAAAACGGTCAATCTTTTAGCGCATATGGGTATGTTTGTCTCATATGAGCTTTATGTTACCCTGCTGTTCTGGTACTGGGTGTCCGTTACGGTGGGTATTCCGAAGGGGAAAAAAATAAAGGCGGCACTTATTCTGCCGAGTGCGGTATTGATTCTGCTGACGGTGTGTTTTATGCCTGAGGTTAAATATCTTCATGGCCAATATACAAATTACTCAATGGGTATATCGGTTTATATCTGTTTTACCTGTGTAGTGATATACTGTCTGCTTACCGTGGCGGTTATTGCCGCCAAATACAGGTATATTCCGCGTAAAGAAATAATCAGCCTTATAACAACGCTGGTCTTTATAGTTATCATTATGCTTTTGCAGATTATTTTTCCCGAGGCTTTGATTTCCTGCATAGCCGCTGTTATGATAACCGTGAGCGTTTATTTGAATCTGGAAAATCCCGCAATACATCAATTGCGGCATTACCACAATGAAATGATTACAGGCTTTTCCACTCTGGTTGATAATAAGGATGACAACACAGGTGGTCACATAAGACGCTCCTCCGCCTATGCGGTATTGATTGCGGAAAATCTGAGGAAAAACAGCATGTACAGGAGCATTATTACAAGAGATTTTCTTGATAATTTATCACAGGCCGCCCCCATGCACGATATCGGAAAAATCGGTATTCCCGACGCGATTCTTCAGAAGCCGGGTAGGCTGACGGCGGAGGAATTTGACAAAATGAAGGAACCTCCGCTCATCGGAGGAAGAATAATTAACGATACCTTCGGGCATCTTTGCGAGGGTGAGTACGAGGGTATGGCGTATCAGGTTGCAATGTACCACCACGAAAAATGGAACGGAAAAGGGTATCCCGAGGGGCTTTGCGGCAACGACATACCACTGTGCGCCCGTATTATGGCGGTCGCCGATGTATTTGACGCGGTATCCGCGAAGCGCTGCTACCGTGAAGCCCTGCCGCTGAGTGAATGCTTTGAAATTATTAAAAACGGCCGCGGAGTGGACTTTGATCCCGATGTTGTAGACGCGTTTATGATGGATAAGGCTAAGCTTGAGGAAATCTACACAGCGGCGGGAAATCCTTAAAAAACTAAAACGTCAGGCTTGAATAATAAGTATTCCCGTTAATATTCCCGCGGCACAGGCACAGGCGGGCAAGGCGGAGCGCGTAAGATAAGCCGATTCGGGCAAAAGCTCGCCGAAGACCACGTACAGCATAGCGCCCGAGGCAAGGCTCAGCGAAAGCGAGAGCCATAAGGGGCTTAAGGCACCTAAGAAAAAGCCCGCCGCCGCGCCTAATACCGTGGGCGCGCCTGCAAGGGCGGTAAGGACTATCGACGTACGGCGTTTCATTCCGCCCGAAATAAGGGGCACCGACATCGCCATACCCTCCGGGATATTGTGAAGCCCGATAGCCGCCGCAACCGCAAGTCGGCTTAAATCAAGGGAAAGGTCGGGAACGGCGCCCGCATACGCCGCACCGATAACCATTCCCTCGGGGAAATTGTGTAGAGCTATCGCCACGGCGGTTACAATTCCGCCTAAATAAAGTCTTTTTTCGGCAAGCTCACTCGTATCGCCGAGCGTTTTAAGAAGGGAAAAGCGGGCGGTAATATCGTTTAAAAGAAAAACCGACGCAAAGCCCAGCATAAGCCCCGACAGCACAAGAAAAAGACCTGAATTTTCAAGCGCCTCGGGAATAAGGTCAAAGCAGACGAGGGCGAGCATAACCCCCGCCGCAAAATTTAAAAGAACGGCGACGGTTTTTTCGGACTTTCCCTTAAAAAGTGCGCCCAAAAGCCCGCCGAAGCCCGTGCCGAACACTCCCGCGGCGAGGGTTACTGTTATGACATACGGCAAAATACTCAAACGAAATCAGCTCCAAGCCTTAGGCTGACAAGAGCCGAACCCGTTAAGGATTCGGCTCTTGTTAGTTTATTTAAGAGAACTAAAGCTCCAAAACTGCAAAATCCTCTTTATTTAAGTTTAGTACGCCGTTTATCGGTTTATGACCGAAAATTATTTTTGCAGTATTGAATTTTTCGGGAATCTGAATTTCCGACGGCTCGCCGCCGCGGTTGACCGCCACAAGAACCTCGCGTTTCCCCTTTTTGCGAAGGTATACAATATTTCCTGTGTCAGCGTGTACAGGTATAAATTCGCCCGATTTGAAAACGGGGCTTTTTTTTCTGAACTGTCCGAGCGCCTTGTAAAACTCGGTAAGCTCTTTATTTTCGCTGCCCCAAGGAAAGCCGGCGCGGCAAAACGGGTCGCCGAAGCCGCTCATTCCCGCCTCGTCCCCGTAATAAAGGGAGGGAACGCCCGGCATTGTGTATTGAAGCACCGCCGCAAGCTTTAAAAGCTTAACGCCGTGCGAGTATTCCTCGTCAGAGAGGGTTTGCCGCGACTGCCATTCCCGATCGCCTGTTTCGCCGTTTTTTGCAAGCCGTGTAAGTATCCGCGCGGTGTCATGGGTGCCTATGTGGTTCATAAGAAGCTTTGCCGCCTGAGGGGGATAATTTTCCAGCAAATCAAGCACGGTATCCGCTAAATCGCGGGCATTGCCGCCCTTTACAAATGTGATTATCGCCTCGGAGAGAGGATAGTTCATTACCGAATCAAGCTGTCTGCCTCGCAGAAAGCGGCGGCGGCTTCCGTAGCTTATCTTATTTGTCGCGTCCTCCCATACCTCGCCTAAAAGATAGTTGTCCTTTCCCTCAGCCTTGACCGCTGAACGGATTTTGTCAAGAAAGGAGTCGGGCAGCTCGTCCGCAACATCAAGCCGCCAGCCCTTGATACCCCTTTTAAGCCAATACCTGATAACCCCGTTTTCGCCTGCTATGAAGTTGGAAAAGGATAAATCCTCCTCCTCGGTTTCGGGAAGGGAAGGAACGCCCCACCAGCAGGAGTAGCCCGTTGGGTAATTGCCGAACTTATACCAGCTGTGGTAGGGCGAGTCGGGCGAGTTAGCCGCGCCGACCGTATTATAGCGGTGTTTAAGGTTAAAATAGCGGCTGTCGTCCCCTGTGTGGGAAAAAACGCCGTCCAGAACTATAGAAATACCGTGCCGCCGCGCCTCGTTAATAAGCGAGACCAAATCCTCCTCGGTCCCGAGGGTTGGGTCGATTTTCATATAGTCCGCCGTGTTGTAGCGGTGGTTGGAGTGCGCCTCAAAAATCGGGTTTAAGTATATGCAGGTGACCCCAAGCTCCTCCAAATAGGGGAGCTTTTCCTCAATTCCTTTAAGGTCGCCGCCGTAGTAGTCGTTGCCCAAGGAGCATTTATCCCCCGTCTGTCGGTATTCGGGCTGCTTTGACCAGTCAGAGCAGATATAGCGGTCAT
>JBJEOD010000446.1:0-4379 GCA_051880535.1 Acutalibacteraceae bacterium
GCTCCAACAATGTCCGAAGCCTTGCGAAGCTCCTCGTTTGAAATGGTCATATGCGCCTTACCGAAGGGGTCCCACTTCATCGCCTTAATGCCGAGAGCCGCGGTGTTTTTTGCCTTTTTTGCAAATTCCTCGGGCTCTTTCGCACCTATAAACCAAGCGTTTGCGTACATTTTCACCTCGTCCCGCACCTTGCCGCCGAAAAAGGTGTATACAGGCACATTAAGCGCCTTGCCCATAATATCCCAGCACGCCATCTCAATGCCGCTTAAGGCGGACATAAGCACAGGGCCGCCCTTCCAGTAAATATCGCGGTATACCTCAAACATCAGCTTTTCGGTCTCAAACGGATTTCGCCCTAAAATAAGGCGGGAAAGGTCCTTTATCATACCCTCAAGCGCCATTTCGTTGGTGCCTAACGAGGCCTCGCCCCAGCCGTACAGCCCCTCGTCGGTCTCTACCTTAACAAAGCCCCAGTTGGTGCGGAAGGCGTCTATTGTAAACGGTTTAACAGCGGTTATTTTCATTGCTTAGTCTCCTTCATATAATCTTTCGGTGCGGAAAAGGGCAGAAGACAGTCGGTAACGCCCGAGTCGATGACAAGCTCTGCGCCTGTGACGGTTGGCGAAAGCTCGCTGCCTAAATAATAAATTGCCTCCGCAATGTCCTCGGGCATTGATTCGCGCCCCGCGGGATAGGCGGCTCGCTTATCCGCGGCGGTCTTGGGGTCCATTTTGTCCCAACGCTCGGTATGTATAGCGCCCGCGGCGATATAATTTGCGCGTATTCCGTAAATTCCAAGCTCAATAGCCATTGATTTTACCATGGAAAGCAGCGCGCCCTTTGATATTGTATACAGCGCGCGGCCCTGAACTGCCTGAGAGCTGTGAACCGAGCCGATTACCACTATCGCGCCCTTATGCTGCTTTTTCATAATTTCAGCCGCGCATTGACAGCAGAAAAAGTTACCCTTAATATTTACGTCCATAACCTCGGAATACATTTTTTCGTCCGAATTAAGCAGGGAATAATCAATGCCGAGATGCGCCGCATTGCAGACAAGAACCGTAAGCCCGCCGAAATCCCTTTCTACGGCTGAAAACACACGCTTAATGTCGGCGACGTCATTCATCTGCATAGCATAGCCGATTGCTTTTACGCCGTATTCGGATTCTATCATTTGCGCCGCTTTTTCGGCTGAAGCCGCCGTGCGGCTTGTAATTGCAATGTTATAGCCCCCGCGCGCAAAACGCTTAGCCGCCGCAAGCCCCGTGTTTTTTGTTGCCCCGGTAATAAGAACAGTACCTTTTGTGTTTTCTCTCATAATCTCCCTCCCGATTTTTTCTAATAATATCAAAATCAACCTTAATTTTCAATCGTTTCGCTTTAAAATAGTTTATTTTTGACAAGTTTATGTTTATTATTGACTAAAAACAATTAACAGGCGTGTGATATAATATAATAAAATTAATATGCCCCGTGTATCCGTTACAGGAAAATTTATAAAAGGAGTTAGAGATAATGAAAAACAATTTCAAAGCAAGGGCGTCGGCGCTGTTGTTATCGGCGGCAATGCTTGTTTCTGCGGCTCCGCTTACATTTGCGGCGGATTTGAAAAAGGAAAATGTTACGTCGGACGTGACAAGCGAAAAGCTTACCGTCATATCAGCCTATCCCGTAAGTCTTAAATGCTCGGACATTAAGACCGACGCATTTACGGACGATACGGCTAATCTGCTTAAAAAATCGGGAGTAAAATTTGAGGTGCTCGATAATGCTAAAAAGGCGGTGGCTCCGGACAATGCGGCGTGTACCCCTCAAAGCATTGTTGACGGGAAACCTGATATAAATAAATGGTCTACAAAAGAGCCTGACGGTACGTTCAGGTATTGGTTCACATCTTCTAAAATGACCGCGGGCGCGAATCCTCAGGGCTATGTCATTTTTACGCTTGACAATAAGTACACAATTGACGATTTTTATATTATGTCCTCCTATAGGGCGCAGGGCGCGCTCAGCAGCTACGAGGTTTATTTCTCGGAAAATGAGGACAGTCTTTTTAATGCGGAGAATCTTTCAATTTCGTATAATTATACGGGCTATTCCAATGATGTTAACAGCGGAAAGCTTAACAGCGGCGCCTGCGAGGGTCAGATATATACATATACGGGAAGCGGTAAGCCCACGGGGAAATATGTGGGAATAAAGGTGCTTAAGGGCGGACTTATTAAGGATACCTGGCTTATGCTTTCAGAGGTCGGGTTCCACGGTACAGCCTTGTCCGCACCCGCGGCAGACGCAGTATTGGATTTGTCCGAGCTTAACGACGAGGTCTCAATTGCAGGCGTAAACGGCGCAAAGCCGGTAAGCGGGCAGGAATACAAATTCACCGTGGCGACCAAAAACGGCGCTAAGGTACAAAAGGTATCAGCCGACGGGAAAGAGCTTACCGCGGATTCGGGCGTTTATACTGTTGCAAAAGCGGCGAACGGAATGAAGATAACGGTTGAGACCGACCGCGACGACTACGCAACCAAGGATAATGTTTGGAACGGCGTGGATTTAAGCCGTAATAAATCGCTTTACGGTAAGACCGTATGGGAAAGCGACGCGGTATATAACGAATCCTTTATGCTTTACAAGGGCAGAGACAAGGTAAAGCTGCTTTATCCGATAGACCAAATAATTTCCGTGCGCTCCTATGATTTGCAGACCGTCTACTGGAAGGGCGTGGACTTTAATGTTGTAGACGGTCAGATAGTTCCTATCCAAGGCGGAAATATGAAGGCCTACGGCAACGCCGAGGGCGAAAGCCTCGACAAAATGAAGAATCTCACCTCCTCGGGCTCGACGGATTGGAACGGTATAAACGATTGGTCAAGCCTATCGTATAAATATCAGTACTATGTGACATACACCCATTCAAAGGAATGGGATAATACCGAAATTTACAATAAGGCGCCCGCTTCACAGACAAATAAGCTTTCAAAGTTTTATCAAAAGGTAAAGAGCGGCGAGCAGACAAACATTGTTTTCTACGGTGACAGCATTACGGAGGGCTGGAACGCTTCGGGTCTCGACCAGATGTCTTATAGCTATGTAAACGGCAAAAAGGCGTCCGAGCTTTCAACCCGCAGATGCACAATGTACGGTAAATTCGGGCTTTCCGCCGTGCCTGACTGGGCGTGCGAGAGCTATGCGGTTCAGACCGTGAACGCGCTTAAAAAATACTATGAAAACGACAGTATCACAATGATTAACAAGGCGATAGGTTCTACAGCAAGCTCTTGGGGTTCAAAGGAGGAAAACCTTGAATTTCTTATCGGCAATACAGACCCCGACCTGTTAATTATCGCCTACGGAATGAACGAAAAGGAAAATACAAGGCTTACCCAAAAGGGCTACATTAAACCGATTATCGAATATGTAAGAAAAATAAACCCCGATTGCTCGGTACTTCTTGTCTCGGCGTTCTATCCCAACATCTGGAACTCCTCGGAGCAGGGATATTCCTCCTACAACCTCGGTGCGCACGAGGTAGCTTATTATGAGCTTGCAAAGGAATACGACAATGTGGCGGTGGCGCCTGTTTACAGTATGTTTGAAAGTATGTTGAGCGCAAAGGAGCCCTGCGACTATACCTCCAACCTTTACAATCATCCCAACGATTTCGGCGTTCGCCTTTACGCGGAGGTTGTAAGGAGCGTGCTTACGGGCGAGGGCAGCACGGAAGAAGGGGAAAATAACAACGGCGGCGGAGGCTCCGGTGTGACGGGCGGCGGCTCGCTTAAGGATAATCCGCTTAACATCAATAACGACGAGCTTACCTGGAAGGACAACGGGCTATCGGCGGGCGATTCAGATTCCCTGCTTGACAGTCTGCTAAAAACAGGCGACCCGATAAATCTGTTGCTCGGCTTAGGCTTTCTGCTTGTAAGCGGCGGCGCGGTATTGGGAACGGTGCTTTACAGGCGCAGAAAAAGAAAATCCGAATAAGCACGGCTTTTAAAAGGAGAAATGTTTTATGAAAGCGGCTGTATATAAAACCTGCAAGGCGTTGGGCTGTAGGCTTGAATGTATGGGAAAATACGAGCTTGAAAGGCGAAATACCGACGTTGTGGAGGAATACGATAAGTCTTCGGACATTGAACAGCGGCTTATTAACATTCACCCCGATATTGAATATCACACCTTTTACGGCTTCGGCGGAGCGTTTACGGAGACCTCGGCGGTAAGCTGGAGCAGGCTTTCCGAGAAAAAAAGAGACGAGCTTATCACGGTGTATTTCGACCCCGAAAAGGGAATAGGCTATACCGCGGGAAGACTGCATATAAACAGCTGTGATTTTTCGGCGGACAGCTACACCTATGTTAAAGAGGGGG
>JBJEOD010000447.1:0-4368 GCA_051880535.1 Acutalibacteraceae bacterium
GTCGGGCGTGTTGTTACAGCACATAAGCGAAACGGCGATACAGTGGGTTAGCTGAGAGAGAAAGGCTATCATTTTATCGTGCATTTCCACCGACAGCTCGGAAACTTGACGAAAGCCTAACTTTTCGCCCAAATCCCGGCAAAGCTCTGTAGCCTCCATAGTATTTTTCTCGGTGGGAACTACGATATAATTCGCACCCTTAAAAATCTCGTCGGTGCTGTTTTGCACGCCGCAGACCTCTCTGCCAGCCATCGGGTGGGCGGCGATAAACTCCACGTCGCCCCGCAAAATATCTTGAATTTTTCCGACGATACATCCCTTAACCCCCGTTACGTCGGTTATTACCGCGCCGCTTTTTAAAAGGTGCTGATTTGTGATTATCCACTCGGTAAAAACATGGGGATAAAGTGCGAATACAATCAAATCGGCGTTGCCTAATAATTGAGGCTCAATCTGTGTTGTGCCGTAATCGATTATCCCTTTTTCGAGGGCGAAATCTACCGAGGACTGACTCCTGGTTATCGCGCTAACCTTGTAGCCCTGCTTTTTAAGCGACTCGGCATAGCTGCCGCCTAACAATCCAAGACCTACAATTAATATGTTCATATCCTTATTTAACTTCATTAATCTTCAACCTCTAAATTTATTCCGAGCGAGGAAAACCGCTCAAAGAAATCGGGAAAGCTTTTCGAAACCGCTTCAGCCCCGTATATTCTGCCCCCCGTCAGGGTGCATAAAACCGCAAGCGACATCACAATCCTGTGGTCGTTGTGCCCGTTAAGCGGCAGTTCGGGAGTTTTCGGCGTACAGCCGTGCACGGTTATATCGTTATCATTTATTTCGGTATGACAGCCGAATTTTAAAAGCTCCTCCGCCATAGCCGCGCCCCTGTCGCTCTCCTTAATTTTAAGGCGGCGGGTTCCTATAAAATGCGCGCCGTTATTGGCGGCTGCCGCCGCCATAAGCACAGGACCTAAATCGGGGCAATCGGAAATATCTATTTCAGGACAGCCGCGCACAATTTTGCCGAACAGCTTTTTATAAACCACGTCGCCCTGACAGGTATCTTTTTTTAGTCCCGACACCGCGACATTGCCGCCTAAAGCATTCAACGCCTCAAAAAACGCGGCGTTTGAATAGTCGCCCTCAACCGTCAAGGTCCGCGGCTTATAGGTCTGATTTCCCTTAATGTATATTGTATGCTCGTCGGTGCGGCTGATTCTGACCCCGAAATCGGCGAGCGCCTTTACCGTCATTCCAAGATATGAGCCACTCTCGATCGCGCCGGTAATATCAATTATACTGTCGTTATTAAGAAGCGGCAAAGCAAACATAAGTCCGCTTATAAACTGGCTTGAAACATCTCCCCTTACGGCGTATTTCCCCGACCTGAGCTTCCCCTTAACGGTTACCGAGTCCGCGCTCTGCTTGAACTCAAGACCCGTAGCCGCGCAAATATCGGCGTATACCGAAAGGGAGCGTTCCATAAGCCTTTTACTGCCCAACAGGGTGATTTCCTTGTCAAAAAGCAGACACAGCGGAATTAAAAACCTTAATGTACTGCCCGATTCGTTGCAGAAAAGCTTATCTGATTTTATCCCCTTATTTATATCAATTCCGCCGATTTTTACTGTATCGCCGTTTATCTCTGTGTTAGCTCCGAGTGCTTCAAGGCAGGAAAGGGTTGCCTTAATATCCTCCGAAAAGCCTACGCCCTTTATCTCGCTTTCAGGCGAGAGCGCCGCGCAGATTAAATACCTGTGCGCCATACTCTTTGACGGGGGTGCCGCCACCCTGCCGTAAGGATTGCTTTTTTCAATTGTTACTACCATTTATTTATCCCCGTAATTCTCCTTTAAAAATTCAATAGCCTCGGTATAGCCCTTAATTCCGTGACCGCAAATTGTCTTAACACAGGCGGCTCTTATAAAGCTTATCTGCCTGAAGTCCTCACGGCTCGCAACGTCTGAAATATGCACCTCTACCGTGGGAACAGAAACCGCCTTTACCGCGTCAAGCAGGGCGATACTTGTATGCGTATACGCCCCCGGGTTAATCACAATCCCGTCAAACACGCCGTACGCCGCCTGTATTTCGTCTACTAAAGCGCCCTCGTGATTGGACTGGAAGAGCTTAACCTCAATGCCGTTTTCCTCAGCATAGCTTTTTACGGTTTCGCAAAGGGTATTAAAATTTTCCTTGCCGTAAATCTTCGGCTCTCTTATACCCAGCATATTAATATTAGGACCGTTAATCACCAAAATCTTCATTTAAGAAAGCCTCCTTTACCGCCTTAATATTTTCGCTTAAATCCTTAACCGCCTTAATTTCCGCCTGTGAGTACGATTTATAAATGCCGTACCTTTCATTATACCGCTTTATGAGAAGCTCCCTGCTTGAAGAAAGCGGTCGATCATCGGTGGTCACTAAATCGTCTATCGGGCGGTCAATAAACACTATAAGCCCGTTTTCCTTTAAAAGGGAGACGTTTTCGGGGTTTAATACCGCTCCGCCGCCCGTGGCTATAACAGAGGACTGCCTTGCAGAAACCTCCTTTATAACCTCTGATTCGATTTCGCGGAATTTCTTTTCACCGTATTTTTGGAATATTTCGGGAATAGACCTTCCTGTATTCTTTACAATCTCGTCGTCGGTGTCGATAAACTCTTTTTTGGTTTCCTTTGCGACGGCTTTTCCTATAGTAGTCTTGCCGCACCCCGGCATACCGATTAAAACAATATTCTTTTTATCAAGCAGTATTTCTTTATAAACGCTGTCCGTAACGCTCCTCGGAATAGTATTTTCCGTAAATTTTTCCGAGGCGAAAACCGCCTGAGCCACCAGCATATAAAGCCCGCCGACTGCGTTTATATCCATTTCCTTAGCTTTAGTTACAAGCGCAGAGGAAAGCGGATTGTAAACCGCGTCGGTCACGGATTTAAGATTGGGGAAAAGTGATAAATCCACCGCCGTTTCCCCGATATTCGGGTACATTCCTACAGGAGTGGTATTAATAATCGCCACCGCGTCGGTATGGTGAGAAAGGGCGTAAACATATGTAACCGCGCCGTCATTGCCGCTGCGGGATACCCTTAATACCTTGCTTGCACCAAGGCTTTCCGCCACCGACGCCGCAGTTTTTGAGGTGCCGCCGCTGCCCAAAACCAAAACCTTTTTGTTTTTTAAATCCGCGCCCTGACGCTTAATGAGCGCCCGCATACCCTCATAATCGGTGTTGTAGCCGTAAAGCCTGCCGCCCTTATTCACAATAGTGTTGACCGCGCCGATTTTCTTTGCGGTATCGCTTATTTCATAAAGGTAAGGAATCACCGCCTGTTTATAGGGAATTGTGACGTTTATCGCCTTAAAATCGGCGGCTTTCATAAAGGAATCAAGCTCTTCCCTTGCGATTTCCTTTAGCTCGTAATTATAATCGGCGATTTTAGAATGAATTATTTTTGAAAAGCTGTGGGTAAGCCTTTCGCCTATGCAACCGTATTCCATTATTTTGTTAACCAGTCCGTTCCGAAGCGTTCGCTTAATATGTCGCAGAGTACCACGGCGGTTATACTGTCGATAACCACCCGCGCCCTGTGCACAATGCAGGGGTCGTGCCTGCCGCCCGCCAAGAAGTTCACATTTTCGCCCTTTATAAAATCGACCGTCTGCTGTTCCTTATGAATTGTCGGAGTCGGCTTTACGCCACAGCGGAAAAGAACGGGCATACCGTTTGTAATTCCGCCGTTTATGCCGCCGTTATTGTTACTAAGGGTTTTAATTTCGCCGTTTTCTATTCTCATAGGGTCGTTAGCCTCGCTTCCCCGCATATCGCTGAGTGCAAAGCCGCCGCCGAACTCAACGCCCTTTATAGCGGGGATGCCGAACAGCGCGTGGGAAAGCTTGCCTTCAAGGCTGTCAAACCATGGCTCGCCTACCCCTGCGGGCAGACCGATAACCGCCGTTTCAAGCACACCGCCCACGCTGTCGCCGTCGGTTCTCGCCGCATTCGCCGCCGCCTTCATACCCGTTTCGGCGTTATTATCAAGTACCGCGAAAACCTTGCTGTTAACCGACTCAATATCCTCTTTGAAATTTAAAAATTCGCGGTCTTTTACCCCCGCAAGGCGGGAAATATGGGTGCCGATGTAAATTCCTTTAGCTCTTAAAGCGGAAATCGCAATAGCGCCTGCCGCTACTATTCCCGCGGTAATTCTTCCGCTGAAATGCCCGCCGCCTCGGTAATCCTCAAAGCCGTGGTATTTTTGGTAAGCTGTATAATCTGCATGGCCGGGGCGCGCCTTGCTCCTTATTTCGCTGTAATCCTTTGATTTTGTGTTGACGTTGGGTATCACAATGCAAATCGGCGTG
>JBJEOD010000448.1:0-4364 GCA_051880535.1 Acutalibacteraceae bacterium
TGTTGTAAGATAAACCTGTGTGTTATTTTCTAACGGACCGTCTTCCTTATCAGCAACCGGCGGTGCCGCACGCAAGGGCTTAGCCTGCAATTCTTCAATAAACTCGTCATAACCGAAAGCAAATGAGAAATCGTCCCAGATAAGGCTCTTTTGATATATGTCGGTATGCTTGTGTGTTGAAGTTACGAAATCTACACCGTTTTCAAGAGCATATTCATGCCACGAATAGGTTTTGCCTGAAGAGTAAATCACACCGTCCTGAAGCTTGAGAATAATGTATCCTTCAAAGCCGGAAAGGGTAAGACTGCTGCGATTTTGATAGGTGGTGATTTTACCCGTAATTGTATTATAGGTTACTATTGTACCGAAAAATTTAGCCTTTTTTTCGTTGAAACGAATGTAGAAATTCTGTTCTTTGGTATCTGAATTTGAAACCCAATAATAGAAGACATCCTGATTTGCAAGATATTCTCTGTCCATAGAGGCGGCATTTTCGTCAAATACGAACTTGAAGGTCTCGTTGCCGGAATCTCCGAATCCCAATGTCTTATAGGCAGTATCGGAAGGCGACATACCTTCCACAATACCGATAGAGGAATCTGTGGTATTATTAAAAGCAAGATCCAATTTTGAAGCGTCGTTTACTATTGTTGTATTTACTCTATCGGGATCCGAAACATAATATTTCCAACTGGAAATAGTACTGTATCTGTCTTCACCGTTTTTACTTGCAACCGCTACCGCTCTTAAGGTGGTCACGTCCTCTACAACAATCGGGGTGTCGGACGAATATTTTTGGCGCGTCTCGCTTGTAGTGGGATTGGTGCCGTCAAGGGTGTAGTAAATATCAGCGGAGGAATTCATCGCCGAAAGGCTTACCTGAGTGCCCTTTTCAACCGCGCCAGACTGAACATCGGCAGTTACAGGCTCGGTTTTGAGCGGTCTGGTTCTTTGATACCTGTAAAAATCACCAACGCTTGTTGTAACGCCTATCGAGTCAATAACAACAGTCTTATCCTCGCTGCCTGAGCTGTGCCACATATTTGCAACGAAATTGTTCTTATCGTTATACCACACAGCGTCAACCATATCCGACCATGTAAGGTTATAGTTGCCGCTCCAGTTTCTGTAAAAACGTGCTGTTGTAAGGTCTATCATAACATAGCCTTCAAAGCCCGAATAATTTACATAATGCTCATAATGACCGTATTCGCCTGTGACTGTATTGTAGGTATAAATATCACCGGCAAAACCCGCGGCGGTATTTTCCAATAAGTTAAGATAACCGAGCGTCATACCCTCGGGAGCGCTTACCCAGAAAAAGAAACAGCCCATTGATTTGAGTTTTTCTTTGGAAAGATTTTTAAATTCCTCGTTGTCAAGCTTCATATTGACATAAAACTGAGGGGCGCCTTTTGTAACGGTATAGGCAACGGCCTTTCCGTCAGGCGAGTAATTATCCACAACCGAATGGTCAATTGCAGTATTCACTCCGTCAAGAGCGCTTACGCTGTCCTTTTCACCCGTAAAGCCGAGATACATCTCCGGCTTTGTAACCGTAGCCGCAGAGCAAAGCAAATTTATTCCGCAGGCGGCAATCAGCATTACTGCCGACATAAGGGTTGCCGTAAGCTTTTTAAAGCGCGGCGATATTGATAATTTTTTCATTCGTATTCCTCCTGTGAACTGTTTTTTGTTGAACCGATGAAAAACAATTTTTTAATGCAAAAAAGCATTTTTTATCGGTTCATTTCCTTCTCGGTCACCTGTAAAACAGGTGACCGAGAAAAATATGTGGCGTCAATCCCGCCCATTAAAAAGCTTTACAGAGCGGGTGACAAGAAAATTTAAAATGCGATTGGATTAAGAAACAAGAGCGGCTAATACTTCGTCTGAAACAAAGGCATTATCGTGCTCAGCGCCAAGAAGCTGCTTTCTGAGGTTTGCAACGGTTGAAGCAGAGGTTACATCGTTATTTCCGCCGTAGGATACGTTGGGAACATATACGACAGCGCCTTCGTTGCCTGCAGAATTCTTCTTAAGGCGGATAAGGTCTAACAGATCAACCTTACCGTCGCGGTTAGCGTCGCCTTCAAGAGTAACTGCGAGGTTAGCCTTGATGAAATCGTTTACAGATTTAACAATCGAAAGCTTGCCGACATAGCAGTCCGCCTCAGCACCTAAATATTCATCTGTAATATCAAGCGCAACCTTTACCACGCTGATATCGTTAGTAGCAAAGTAATCCTTCCAAGCGGTGCCGCCGACTGATTCGGGATACATTACAATATATCCTTCAAAGCCGTCGGGTACAATTACATCTGTTCCGAGCACAGAAGCAGCGGTCATGGTCTGCTTTGCAGTATCAAAAAGCTTGTAGGTGAAGTTAACGGCGTTGCCGTCCGCTTTAACACCTGAAACGCGAAGGGTTTTACCTTCCTCATTTTTGAAGTAGAGGGTTAATGCTTCAGCATTTGCGGGATAATTAACTTCATTAATATGCGAAGCGAATGAAGTGGCTGAAAAATCATATTTGAGCTCGATTTCAGCGGCATCAGACCCCCAGTTATATACATTTACAACGCTGCCGTCAAAAGCAGTATTTAAGTTTTCGGTATATTCGATGCTAAATTCGTATTCATCATTATTTTTGGTTTCAACGCTGAAAATGTTTTGATCAGCTCTTAAAGCCTTAATAATATTATCATATTTACCCGACCATACTGTTACGCTGCCGAAGCTCATTTCCATACTTGCCGCCTGTTCGTGATACAAGGCAAGTCTTCCGCTTGTGAAAAGACCTACTCTAACCTCATCATACCACGAAACAAGGTCACTGCTTACGCTGAAGATAACATAACCTTCAAAGCCTGCGGGTACTGAAAGCTGTGCGCCTTCGGTTCTGAAGATGATTTCACCTGTACTTAAATCATATAAATAGAAGTACTGATACGGTGTATAGTAGCCTGTCTCAGAGCAGCCGAGTCTTAATGTCAAATCTCCCTTGCCGCCTTGATTCTTTACGTAGAAGGAAACTACATTAATATCATCAACGGATCTGTTATAATCTGTTATAATGTTTTTATTTTGGAAAACTACAAAATTATTTGTAGGAACGCCTGTAAAAATAGGATTATAAGGATTGCTGTTATCAACCGCAGCATTATCCATACCGGAAGCTACACCTGTAACAAGCGGATACTGATATACAGCGTCGCTCTTAACAGAGGTTATATAATCCGTATCCTTACCAATGAATGCGCAGACATCACCGTAATAGAAAGCGTCGCCTGCCTTAAGTTCAGAAGCAAAACGGAGACGGATCGAAGTACCGAAGGTGGTATCGGCATTTAAAAGGGATTTATCGGTTGCATAGCTTGAATCATAAACAATATAGCCTTCAAAGCCTGCGGGGATTTTTACCGCGCCGTCGGTGTTTTCAGCAATCTGTGCAATCTTTGCCGATTCGTAATTTACGGGAACGGTGTAGATTAAACCGCCGGTAAGACGGCCGTAGGTATCACCGTTTGCATATTCAAATGCAACAGAAACCTCTCTGCCGGAAACATTTTTAAAGTAATAGGAAAATCCGTTAATATTAGAAATGTCCATTCCGGCTTCGGCAGGGGTTTTGCAATCAATATAAACATTTGCATTTTCTGCAATGTCGCTGTTTACGGTAATGCCGTTAAGGGTTTTACCGTCAACAACATTGGCTAAACCGATGTTTTGTGTAATACCGTCGGTATTATCGCCCGCCTGATAATTTTCTGTATCTAAAAGCTCATAAACTTCTAAATCAAGAGGTTCGGGTTCCATGCTCTTCTGCAAAGCCAACAATACGTTATTTAAGTCGCCTGACCATAATGTTATACTGCCTATGCTGAAGGTGATCGGAGCCTTTTGCTTTGTGTAATAGAAAGATAATTGTCCGCTTGTGAAAAGCTTTGATCTTTCACCACTCATCCACTCTGCGATATCATTTCCGACATTAACTATAACAAAGCCGTTAAAGCCATCGGGGATTACGGGCTGAGCACCGTCTGTTAATCTGGTAGATGTTCCGGAAGTTATATCATATAAATAAACAATGGGATAACTCAGGTTTTTCCAATCGGTAAAGTTATACATGTCAAGTTGGACTGTACCGTTACCGGCAGGGTTATTTACATAGTAGGAAATAAGATTGAAATCATCTGTAGTTTTATTATAAGCGGTTGTAAAGTCTAGATTATTGAACATAATAAAGCCGCCGTTATAAAATTCGGTGCTGGTGAAAATCGGGTTGTAGGGGTCAGAGTTGTCAACCGTTGGATTATAAAATACATTGTGGGTGCTGACAGTATCTGTGCCGGTAACAGGCG
>JBJEOD010000449.1:0-4362 GCA_051880535.1 Acutalibacteraceae bacterium
GTAGGAGCTGAAGCTCGACATATCGTCAAATATTTTATTGGCGGTTTCCTCGCTTACTCCGTTTGCAAGCGCCCCCGAGCACAGAACGTTGCCATTTTCGTCCCTTTCGCCGTGTATGAAAAACTCCCGCTCCCGCTCCATAACCGCGTGCTTTTTCTTAGCCATAGCACGCCTGACAATATCCGCCCTTCCGAGGGAATAGCCCGCAAGGGTTCTGAAAACCTGCATTACCTGCTCCTGATAGACAATACAGCCGTAGGTTACGTCAAGAATAGGCTTTAAAAGCGGAGTATCGTATTTAACGTCCTCGGGGTGGTGGCGGTTGTGGATATATTTCGGTATCGAGTCCATAGGTCCCGGGCGGTAAAGGGAGAGAATTGCCGTTAAGTCCTCTATACTCTGCGGACCGAACTGCCTTAAAACATTCTTCATTCCGTCCGATTCAAACTGGAAAACCCCGTCGGTAAGCCCCTTGCCCATCATTTCATAGGTTGAGCTGTCGTCAAGGGGTATTTTTTCAATGTCAAAATCGGGTTCGTTTTTTCTGATAAAGCGCTCCGCGTCGGAAATAACAGTCAGGTTGCGAAGCCCCAAAAAGTCCATTTTAAGGAGTCCCAGCTCGTCAAGCGCAGTCATTGTGTACTGTGTGACCACCGCCTCGTCGTTTACCGCAAGCGGCACATACTCGGCAATCGGCTTGTCCGAGATAACCACCCCCGCCGCGTGGGTGGAGGCGTGGCGCGGCATACCCTCTAATTTAAGCGCCATATCGATAAGCTCTTTTATCTGCGGGTCGTTGTCGTAAAGCCCTTTTAGCTCCTTTGACCCCGACAAAGCCCGCTCGATAGTCATACCTAATGACTGCGGGATTAGCTTTGCGGTTTTGTCGCACACTGCATAGGGAATATCCATTGCCCTGCCTACGTCCCTTATCGCCGCCCTCGCCGCCATTGTGCCGAAGGTGACTATCTGGGAAACACGGTCGGAGCCGTACTTTTTAATAACATAATCTATTACCTTTTGACGGTTAACATAGCAGAAATCTATATCAAAATCGGGCATTGAAACCCGCTCGGGGTTTAGAAAACGCTCGAAATAAAGGTCGTATTTTATAGGGTCTATTCCCGTAATTCCTATGCAGTATGCCGCAAGGCTTGCCGCGCCCGACCCTCTGCCGGGACCTACGGGTATACCATGGCTTTTTGCATAGTTTACAAAGTCGGCTACTATCAGATAGTAGTCAACATAGCCCATACGGTTTATAACCCCTAATTCGTAGTCAAGGCGGTCGGTCACCGTTTTATCAGGGCTGTCGCCGTAAATTCGGTGCAGTCCCTCAAGGCATTTTTCCTTAAAATAGTGGAAGTGGTCGCGGTCGCCTATATCAAAGCGTGGGAGCTTTATTTTGCCGAACTCAAAGCTCACATTGCACCGCTCGGCAATTTTCGCGGTGTTAGTTATTGCCTGCGGCGTCGCCTTAAAAAGCGCCGCCATTTCGTCGGCGGATTTTAAGTAAAACTCGTTGGTTTTAAACTCAATCGGGTTGTCCTCGGTGATTTTTGAGCCTGTTTGTATGCACAAAAGCACCTTGTGCATTTTAAAATCGTCGTGATTTATATAATGCACGTCATTTGTCGCAACAAGACCTATGCCTGTCTCCTCGGAGATTCTTATAATCTGCGGGTTGACCTTTCTCTGCTCCTCTATTCCGTGGTCCTGAAGCTCCAGAAAATAGTTGCTCTCGCCGAAAACCTCCCTGTACCAAAGGGCGGTTTGCTTTGCCTTTTCATATTCACCGTTAAGGAGTAATTGGGGAATTTCCCCCGCAAGGCAGGCGGAAAGGGCGATTATTCCGCCGTGGTATTTTTTCAACAGCTCGCGGTCGATGCGCGGCTTTGAGTAAAAGCCCTCGGTAAAGCCTGCCGATACAAGCTTTATTAAATTGCGGTAGCCCTCGTTATTTTCACACAGCAGTACTAAATGGCTGTAGCGGCTGTCAGGGCCCTTTTGCTTGTCAAAGCGGCTTCGGGGAGCAACGTAAACCTCGCACCCGATAATCGGCTTTACTCCTTTTGAGAGGGCGTACTTATAAAAGCTGATAACCCCGTACATAACCCCGTGGTCGGTGATTGCAAGCGACCTTTGCCCGAGCTCTGCCGCGCGGTCGATAAGCTGTTCTATTCGGCAGCAGCCGTCAAGCAGACTGTACTCTGTATGCACGTGCAGATGGGTAAAATCCATACGCTTCCCCCTCCCATAAAACGGTTTTTATCGATTTTTAAGCTCTGTGTAAATCTCTATAATCCTATTAAGCCTGTGGTTAAGCCCCGATACGGTGATATGCTCGCTTGACAGGGCGCAAAGCTCTTTAAGTGTAGCCTCGGGATTATTCTCACGAAGCAGAGCGGCGTTCAACAGCTCCTCGGGCAGACTGTCAAGCCTGTCGGTCTTTTTAAGGTAATCAATAGCCGCCCGCTGTTTAATAGACGCCTCAACGGTTTTTGAAATATTCGCGCTGTCGCAGTTATTCGCGCGGTTAATTTTATTTTTAACACTTTTCATTATTTTAGTATCAATAAAATCAAGGGTTCTGTGCGGCAGTCCGATTATGGTGAGCAAATCCTCAATCAGGGCGCTTTCCTTTGTGTAAAGCACATACGCCTTCGAGCGCTCGGTCATCTTAAGGGGTATACCGTGGGAAGAAAGCAGCTCGCAAAATTCCCCTGCAAGCCTCTCGTTTCTTACCGAAAACTCGGCGCGGTATTCCTTTTCGGGGTCGTTTATATTCCCGCAGGCTAAAAATACTCCGCGAATAAAGCTTTGAAGGCAGCATTCGCGGGTTAGTATTTCGGAATTAATAAAGCTCTCGGTCATACCGAAATCATAGGCGGCGAGGATTTTAAGCCTGTCCGCCTCGGAAACAACCTGAGCCTTATATGTAGGGCGGACGCTCCCGCCCACGGTAATCACCGCCTGTGCCCCGAAAATACCGTTAAGCAAAAAGGCGTAATATTCCGCCGTTTCCCTGTTGGAGGTCTGCATTGAAATACGCTTTGAAGAAAAGGCTCTTCCGAAAAGCATAAAGCCGTAGGCAAGCGGCAGCTTACAGCATTCGGAGACCTTTAAGCCCACAAGCTCGTTTTTAATATCTGAACAAAATGACATGGCAATTTCAACGTTTGAAAATATCGCGGTGCTCAATCGAGCAGTTGTAGTTTTCGTTTATTAAATGCTCGCCTATAAGCTCTGCAAAGGTGACCGAACGGTGCTTGCCGCCCGTACAGCCGATGGAGATTATAAGCTGGCTCTTGCCCTCTTTTGCATAAAGCGGCACGGCGCAGTCGATAAAGGCAAGCAGACGGGACAGAAACTCCTTACTGTCCGTACTGTCCATTACATAGTCCCTTACCTCTTTATCAAGCCCTGTTTTTTCCTTCAGCTCCTCAATATAAAAGGGGTTGGGAAGACAGCGCACGTCCACAACCAAATCCGCCTCAGTGTCCGAGCCGTATTTAAAGCCGAAGGACTTACACTGAATTTTAAGCACGTTACTTACGCTGCCGCAGAAAATATTTGAAAGCTGTACCTTAAGCTGTGCAATTGAAATATGGCTTGTATCCACCACAAAATCGGACATATACCGTATTTTTTTAAGCATTTCCCGCTCTTTTTTAACCGCGGCGGAAACCGACATATTCTCGCTGTCCGAAAGCGGATGCTTGCGGCGGTTTTCCTTGTAACGCCTTATAAGCACGTCGTCCGCCGCGTCTAAAAACAGAATTTTATACTCCGTGTGATTGTTGCGCAGACTTTCGAGCACGTCCTCAATCTCGTTAAAAAGAATCCCCCCGCGCATATCGGTGACTATCGCCATTTTATTAAGCAGGTCGCCGCTTCTTGCGGAAAGCTCTACAAACGAGGGAATTATCGCAGGAGGGATATTATCTACGCAGTAAAAGCCTATGTCCTCAAGGACGTTCGCCGCCTGTGATTTTCCCGCTCCCGACATACCCGTTACAATAAGAAGCTCCATAATTTTTCCACCTCTTTATTTATTCTCTTCCGACAAATATAACCTCCGGCTCAAGCCTTACGCCGTCCGCCTCAAAGACCCTGTCGCTTACCCTTTTGCCGAGCTTTTTTACGTCCTCGCAGGTAGCGCCGCCGCGGTTGATTATAAATCCGGCGTGTTTTTCACTTACCTGTGCGCCGCCCTCGGCTTCGCCTTTAAGCCCGTTTTTCTCAATCAGCGCCCCCGCGAAATACCCTGTGGGCCGCTTAAAAAAGCTGCCCGCGCTCGGGTATTCAAGAGGTTGCTTCGACCTTCGGCGGCATATATAATCGTCCATTTTTTCTTCTATT
>JBJEOD010000450.1:0-4355 GCA_051880535.1 Acutalibacteraceae bacterium
CCGCTTGTAACATCGTCAAGCTCGGTGTTGTTAGGAACATCGTACCAGATTTCCTCGGTATTTATATTCTGTAAAGCAAAATGTCCCGTTACGGTATCCGCGTAAAGAATACTGTTACTGTTTCTGGCAATCTCGGTATATTTTATAATATCGGTTTCATCTGTTTCCTCTGTTATCCCCTGCTGGGAAGGAAAGACGTTTACCTGCTTGTTATTAGGCACAACTGCGGCGGTAACCGCCTTATTCTCTTCATTTAATTTAAGGTTAACACCTATTGACCCACACGCGCTTAAGGTTAAAGTGAGAATTAATATAAGAGCGGCGGAAACTGTAATTTTATTTAATTTTTTCATATTTCCGCGCTCCTTAAAGTGTAATTTCCTGATAAAGCGACTCAAAGAATCCGTAAGCCTGCTGCAAAAGCGAATAGAAAATAACCGCTACAAAAACAATTATTATCATTGCGATTATTGTCAGAAGTACGGATACCAGAGTTTTGCTGAAAGAATACTGATGAATGGCATAAAGTCCGCCCAGAAGAAGCACCGCCGACCAAATAAGTCCTATAGCGCTTATTATGGATATAAATACCGTTTCATTTTCAGTCAATATGTTAGTCAACGGTATAATGAGTATTCTTGAAATGATATACGGTAAAAGCGCATACGAAACCGCCGCTGTTATATCCTTAAAGGTTCCCTTTCCTTCAAGGAAGCTTGCAACGCACCAGTTTGCCACTACGAATACAACAAACAGTCCTACCGTTCCCATAAGAATAGCCATAGGATTAAAGCTGTCATTACCTGCGTTATAAATAAATCCCGTTGCGTACTTTGAAAGCATTTCCGCCGCAAACCAAACAGCTATAATTCCAACCGAAAGCGGAACAGAAGCAATATTCCTCGTCTTAAACTGCTCGCAGCCGTCTATCGGGTGGCGCATAGTATAAAGCGGGAAAAGCCACTTGGTTTCCATTGCGGAATAAGCCGTGCCGTTTGTAGTCCTCATCTTTTTAAAGAACAGCTTAATACCGAAAGCAACAGCAACAATCAGCACAATAACCGCAATAATCAGCCAAACATTGTCCGCCATCCATTGCATACGGTATTCTTTAAAAGAATTTGAATATGATGTACGGTTGTTGGCAAGCTTAAAGCACTTCATAGCGTTTTTATAGTCACCCTGCATATCATATACAAGACCCATACCGTAGTAAGCGTATTCGCTGTTGGAGTTTAGCAGATTAACTTCCTTCCAAGCCTCGAGCGATTCATCAAATCTGCGTTCCTTAAGCAATGAAATTGCTTTTGCGAAGGTATTAACGTAATCGGTAGGACGGAAGACCTTAACCGATGCTTTTTCGGCATCAAGTACATAAATAAGGTCTCCCTTTGTCCTTACCTCAACAGGCATTCGGAAGGTTCCTACCTGGTCGCCGAGACCCCCGAAAACCGAAATCAGATATCCGTTGTCGCTGTAATAGAAAACCTTTCCTCTGCCCGCGTCAAGGAGTACATAATTACCGTTTTTGTCGATTGCTATGGATTTAAAGAGCGTCTTGGTACCATCGTCTGCGATTTCCAAATCTCCGAAAACAATTTTGGAATTAACGATGTTGCTGTCGGTATAATTCATACAGCGAACCATTCCTGACTGCTTTACCGAATCGGCGTTCTGCGAAACGGTATAAAGAAATCCGTTTTCACCGATACAGAAATTTGTAATCTTTAACGGCGTTGACTGGACACGGTTTCTTATCTGCTCTGTTGTAAGGAAGGAACGGTAAATGTAATTCATAATAACGTCGGCGGTAGCAACAACGGGGTTATTCGCCACGAACTTATCAAATCTACCGTTCTCGTCAAAAACGAATATACCGAGGTTCATACTGTCAACCGTTACATATATGCTCCCGTCCTCGGCACATTTAACCTTTGATACCTGAAACGGAAAATCGTTATTCTTAAGTACCGCGTCGGGACGTAGAATCTGAGTTTTAAGCTTGCCGCCGCGTTCTAAAATCAGAACACGGTTATTATTCATATCGGCGACAACAAATTCGCCGCTCTTGTTTATATCAAGACCTGTTGCGCCCTCAAAATTAATTTGAGCGCCGTCCGCGTCCATAAAGCTATCATAAATTTTGTTAACCCTAAAATTTGCGTCAAGCTCTATTATTCGGCTGTTGCCGCTGTCAAGTATATAAAAAGCGTCGTCGGTTACAACCATATCCTGCGGGGAAGAAAGCGGTGTATCAAGCCCAAGCGACAGGCTGTTATGCGTCTCGCTTTCAATAAAGCCCTGCGGAGCCGCTACCGATTCCTCCTCCTTGTTTATTTCATATGAATAATAAGGAGCGTATGACGGTGTTGCGGCAGAGCAAACCGTCAAGCAGGAGAATACGGCAAATACTGCCAGAACGGCACAAAGAATTCGTTTTAATTTCATACCGTACCTCCCTATTTAAGTCCCGAATGAGCCATTGTTTCCGTCACTGACCTTTGGGAATAAAGGAACATAGCTATCGGAGGAATCATAAGAATTACCGCAACTGCGGCTGTTGCTCCTGTGCGGGCTATACCTCCCGCCGAAATAGAGCTTAAAACCGTAGGCATAAGCTTTTTGCTCTCGGTATATATGTATGTCGCACCCGAGTTATTCCATAAGCCCTGAAAGGTAAATATAACAAGGGTCGCGCAGGCAGGCTTAATATTCGGAAAAACTATGTGAGTCAGAATTTTCAGCTCTCCCGCACCGTCAATCCGTGCCGCCTCAAGCACCGAATCGGGAATACTTGAAATAACAAACTGCTTCATAAGGAATATACCCATGGTCTCGGCAAAAGCCGGTAAGATAACCGAAAGATGATTATCTACAAGACCGAGAGAAGAAATAACGATATACTGCGGTATTGCCGTTACGGTTGCGGTAAACAGCATCGTCCAGACTACAAGCGAGGATATAAGGCCGTTTCCGGGGAACTTTCCCTTTGCCAGAGCATAGCCTGCCGCCGCGGCAATAATAACATATATTCCTGTGCCTGCAACTGATACTATCACGCTGTTCACAAGATACCTTGTAAAAGGAACGTACAGATTGTCCGCAAGCTTAATAGCCTGAAGATAGTTATTAAAGGTAGGATTTCTTACGAAAAACTTAGGCGGATAGGCAAATATCTCATCTATCGGCTTTAAAGACTGCAACACCGCGTAAAACATAGGAAGAACCATAAACGCGGAAAGCAATACAAGAAATATAAATATTACAGCGTTTCCGGCGGTGGAACGGTAAAGCTTTACTTTTCTGTCTGCTGATTTTTTTAACAGTTTTTTCATTTACCGCACCCCCTATGAATTAAACTGCCGCAAAATGCGGTTTATAAGCTGCCATGCTATAAGCATCAATGCAAAAAGCACAACCGCAATCGCCGAGGCATATCCAAGCTCATATCTCGTGGAAGCATAATCCTGCATATGAAGAATTATGGTATGAGTAGAATAGTCCGTACTGGGATTTCCCGTAAGCGTCGCACACTGACCGCCGACCGCAAAGGCTCCCGAAATTGAGGTAACCGCTCCGAAAAGGAGCTGAGGTCCCATTTGCGGGAAAGTAACATAATAAAGCTCTTGCCAACGATTCCTGAGTCCGTCAAGCGAGGCAGCCTCATAATACACAGGATCAAGCGACTGCAGACCTGCGATAAAGGATAAAAATCCTGCACCGAAGCTCATCCAAATAATTACCAACACAACTATTGCAAAATTGTACTTTGTATCGGCAAGCCAAGAAACAGGCGAGGTTATAATGCCGAGATTCATCAGTATAGAGTTAAGCAGTCCCCTGCTGTCTGAAGAAAAAATATAAGTCCAGATAAAATATACATTTCCTCCGAGAACCGGTGAGTAAACCAAGAAAGTGAAAATTCCTCTGAGCCGTTTGCCGAAATTATTTATAAGCCAAGCCACAACAAAGCTCATAATATAACCCACAGGACCTGTTATAAGCGCAAACACAAGAGTATTTTTGAAAGACTTCATAAATACCTCGTCCTTGAACAGCAGACGTGTATAATTTGTGATTCCCACAAAGTTCGGCATTTGAACCATATTAAAATCCGTTAAGGAAAGTACAACCGAAGAAAGTACCGGAATTAATTTGAAAATTATAAACATTATAAGAAAGGGCGCAAGCAAGGCATAATAAAAGCGATTGCGTTTCATTTCCCTTAATGTATGATTAAGTTTTCCTTTCAAAGCTTATGCCCTTCTTTCAGTACAAATTAAATTCTTTTGCCTTACGTTCCATCTCGTCGTTAATATCCTTGTTGTAAAGCTCTAACTGACGTTCGGGAAGGT
>JBJEOD010000451.1:0-4320 GCA_051880535.1 Acutalibacteraceae bacterium
TGTGGAGAGGGGGAAGGCAAAATAATGGCTATCCACTCAAATGGGCAGACCTCGCCCTCGGTGTGTGGCTATCTCTCGTGAGCCTTGTTCCGCTGCAAGTGTCGGTTATAAAACTCCAACGCCTTAACGACGAAATCTGTTTCCTGCCCTCTGGGAACAGTCTTGGGAATGAGCTTGATTATCCTCTCGTCACGGAAAGCGGGTTTTTCCTTCTGGTTGGGCTTTTCTTCCTCCATAATGGACTGGATAACCTCGGAAGTGAGCTTGCCGTCTTGGTTATACTTCTTCATTTTGATAGCCTGTGCCAATGACGGGGTAGCATCGTTGTACTCCATTGCTTCAAGCAGGGTGTATTGCTGTTCCTCGGTCAGATAGGAAATCTCAACCGCAGGGCGGAAAGCAATCTGCCTTTCATCTACCATTTGCAGGATTTCGGGAACAAGCTCCGTTAGACGGATAAAACGATAAATTTGCGGTTGACTATCTCCACTATTTTTACTGACTTGCTGAGCTGATGTTGTTCCTTTTAACTTATTATCCAATGGAGAAGAAGTTAAATCAGTACGCTGACCTTGCCTGTTCATAGCTTCCAACCGCATTTTATAAGCAAAGGCTTTTTCACTTGGTAGAATAACGGAGCGTTGGAGATTACTTTCCACCATAACAATAATGGCTTCGTCACGGGTAAGCTCTTTGACCTCGCATTTCAGCGTTTCAATTCCTGCAAGTTCACACGCCTTTTTCCTTCTGTGACCGCTGATAAGCTCATACCGTCCGTCCTCTTTTAAGCGAACTGTAGCAGGGGTCATTACACCGTTTCGCTTGATACTCTCGACAAGCTGTTCCATATCCTCGTCCATTAAAACCTTGAACGGGTGGTCTGGAAACTCGTCAATCTCCGATATGGGAATATCCCTTATCTTAGAGAGCTTTGCTTCCTCACGGCTTTCGTCCGTTTGGAAAAGGTCATCGTATGCGGTCAGTTCGATTTTGGTTTCTCTGCTTCTCGCCAATCTCTGCCACCTCCTTTCCGAACTGCTCATAGGCTGCGGCAACCTTGCCGCTTTTGTCATAGGCAAAAATACTTTTGCCTTCTGCGGTAGCTTCCACCGCACGGATAGAATGTGGTATCTCGGTATCAAATACCTTGATTCTCTGACCGTATGCACTTTTGACCGTTGCCGTAATCTCCTTAGAAATGTTGGTACGGGGCATTACCATAGTCATTAAGATACCGTCTATCCGCAGCTTGGGATTGATTTGCCGCTTGACCATTGATACGGAGCGAAGCAAAAGCTCCAGACCTTTAGCCGAGAGATAGTGGGGCTGTGTAGGGATAATCACGCTATCAGCCGCCGCCAGAGCATTGATGGTTATCATACCTAAGCTCGGCATACAATCAATAAGCACAAAATCGTAATTCTTTTTAACCTCATTGACATAGGTTTTCAGCACACGCTCACGGCTCATTGCATTGATTAGCCTTACCTCAAAGCCCGACAACTCAATGTTTGACGGAAGCAGGTCAACGCCCTCGCTGTGGTGGATAATACCCTGTGAAACATCAAGCGTTTTATCGTCTATGATGTTCTGCATTACAGTAGAAAGCGTTATGGGAATATCGTCTGGTCTGTTATGACCCAGAGCCATCGTAAGATTTGCCTGTGCATCGGCATCAATCAGCAGGACTTTTTTACCCTGCTGCACCAGACTTACACCCAAATTGACCGCTGTGGTTGTTTTTCCAACACTGCCTTTCTGGTTAGTCAGAGCAATCACTTTGCAATTTGACATAGATGCGTCCTCCTTTCGCATAGATTTAGCCACTTTGTCAAGGTAGCTATGTAAACAGTACCAGAGAACGCAAAAAAGCCGCCTACTCTTAAAATCAATAAGAATAAGCGGCTTTGTAATTTGCCTTAGACATATTCAATTTTCATTCTCTTGGTCGGTGCATTTATGACCTTAAAAATAAGTTCGTCAACGCAGTCAGTATATCTGCCTTGCTGAATGAGCTGATTTTTTAACTCTACAAGGCTATGTATCAAAAGTTTTCTTTCGTGACTATCCAAATACAGATGATTGGTTTTATCTATCATTGTCACAATCTCCTTGTACCTAATATTATATAGTGGAGTAGAGATAAGCTCCAATGTGTAATAGGCTTGTCCTATGCTACATCGGGAATAGCGGCGTAGATGTTGATTGTTCGCTCATTGCCACGCTGTACCACAGTTGGATGTTCGGAAAAATCTACTTGATTATTCTCGCCATACCTTAATACCTTGTCCGAGGTTTTTAAGCTATGTACCCAGAAACCCCTAAAACGGGGGTTTCTAAGAGAATTTGTGTTTTGGAACATTTCCGATGCTTCTCTGGGTACCGAGGAATTAGCGCATATGGAAATGATTTGCGCTATGGTGCATCAGCTGACGCGGGACCTCACTCCCGAGCAGATAGCCGAAAGCGGCTTTGCGCCGTATTTTGTTGATCACACCAACGGTGTTTATCCGATCGCCGCGTCGGGTATGCCCTGGACTGCAACCTATATTCAGGCAAAGGGAGACGCGATTACCGACCTGCACGAGGATTTAGCGGCAGATGGTGCGATTTCACAGCAACAACATAGCCCAAAAAAGCCTTTAAAATAAGGATTTTTGGTAGCACGAGCCTTTTAATGCTACGTTCGCGAAAGGACAACCTATTAAAAAATAACGATAGGACAAGCTATTCACATACCCAAATTAATATCTTACTAATGGGCATCCAAAACGGATGCCCTTGGTTATTTTTGTCAATGTTTGTAAGATTTATCCGAATAGAATCGCTTACTTAACAATGAAATAAGCTCAATTAATTTTGAAATTTTTAGGAGGAATAAGAATGTCAGAATACAAGTTAGAAATCAAACAGGTAGTAGATTATCCTCGGTGCAGGATATACAGACAGCTTATACAGTGCCTTATAAAAGACCCGAACATTCGCACAGGCGGAAGCTCTGGTCTTTTTTATTACACCGTGCTTTGCGGTTATGCCAATTTCAGAAGCTCGTACAAGCGTATTGACGGGATTAGCTATACCGTTTACCCGGGCGAATGGATTTGCAGAATTTCAGAGCTTAAAAATTGGTTCCGCACAAGAACCGTGAAGCAGGCGCTTTGCATAATCAAGGATTTACAGGAGCGTCATATGCTCAAATACAGCATTCTCGGTCACGGCAAGCTTGTAAAATATAAAATAGAAAACTGGGCTAAATCGAACCGAGTGCTTGACTATAATGCGCCCTGTCAAAAGGAAACGGGATTTTTCTTTCTGCCTGTATCAACGGCAAACGAACTTGTGAGCGGCGGGAAGTGCAGCGAGGCTGACGCTGTGCTGGATCTTTGGATTAATACCGTATATAACGACGAGCAGGTTAAAGGCTCTGAGGTAGGACCGATTGTATATATCAGAAACGGTACCGGCAACCCTCTGTTGAGTTTTGAAACGCTTGCAGAGCGCTGGGGAGTTTCAAAGGCTACCGCAGGGCGTTATATCAATAAATTAAAGGCTCTTGATTACATAATGACCGTAAGCTTTAACGGTAGCCGAGGAAGCGCGGTATATGTTAAACGCTATCTGTCGACAATGTTTGAAATTTCGGATATTTTATTGGATAAGGAGGAGCTTGCAATGGCTCTCAATATTAAACTTAATATAGACGAAGAAAAGGAAGAAAAAACTCGTTTGCCCCAGAATATTACCGTCTCAAAATATTTAAACGGCGTTTCAAATTTGCAGATTGAAGCAGTGACCGAAAAAGTCGGAAAAATCCTTTCATTACAGGGGTTCCCGTGCTTTTCATGTCCTAAAATTCAGTATATGTTATTACCATTATCCGATTGCAGAGATACAGATATTTTACCTATAGCTTCAGCAAGAAAAAACAGAGCGAGATTTCTGTTGATTGTCCGATGCTCTCAAAAGGAAATTTTCAGATTTGACATCAAGCTTGAGAAGGAGGAGTAATTATGCCCGAAGTGAGGAAAATAGAGGAAACATCCGAATATCACAACACTTTTTTATTGCTTTGCAAGTACCGTGATGTTGTCTGGAGCCTTGAGGTATCGGTTCAAAAGCTTAAAAACCGTTTTAAGCTTGAAATGGGAAGCAGTATTGAGGATTTTTTGGAGTCTGCTTACCTTGCAGGCGTTAATTTTGCTGAATCCGGATTGACCGAATATACGAAAAGCATAGAACAGAGTTATAAAATGCTTAAGCTGCTGGAGTCGGCGGTCGAATTGCTTAGAAGTAAGCACAAATACGGCGAAACCTACTATT
>JBJEOD010000452.1:0-4297 GCA_051880535.1 Acutalibacteraceae bacterium
CGCTTATTTAAGCCTTTTTTCATTGTGTATAGGATAATTCGGACGGGAATTTAGGATAAAATAAAAAAGACCGATAGATTTTTTCTTTCTATCGGTCTGATTTTTAAAAATATTAAGTTGTAAAAAGGAAAATTATTATAAATGATGTCTTCCGTAGGTTCAAGTCGAAAAAATGAGAAAAAATCGCCTTTGGCATCTACAAAATTATCTTTGAAAAATTCTTCCAAAAAACGGAAAAAACCCCGATTTTATCGGGGTTTCAGGGCAGGCATCTTTTATGTCTCCCTTAGATGGCGCCTATTGTAGGACTCGAACCTACGACCCTGCGGTTAACAGCCGCATGCTCTAACGTTCGTTTAGTGTACATACCGGAAAGGCTTGTTTCCGGTTTTGCTGTTTTTTCGCCTATTTAGTCCAGTCGAAAAGAGTATTCCTACCGACGCCGAAGATAATTTATTATAGCCCTTGTTTCCATAACAAATTATCGTGCTTTGCTATTATATATTAACGCCGATAGGATGTCAAGTATTTTTGCCTTGCCGTTAACCTGCCGAAAGCTCCGGAAGACTCTGCCACTGCTCGCAGAATTGCTGATAAGTCATATTCATTACAATATGAACCTTATATCCTTTTCCAACCTCAACACGGCGGAAAAGCTGACCTGCAATCATCTTCTTTTGCTCCAGCGTTGCATTTTCAAATTCTTCCGCCCAGCTTTTAAATCTGCTGAACGCAGGTCTGAATTTTTCGAGCGCCTCCTGCCCCTGCTCCTCTTTAACCTCAAACTCCGAAAGCTGTTTTTTGCATTCGTCAATATGCAACTTTAAGGTTTGTATCGCCGTAGAAAGATCTGCTTTTGAAAATATGCTGTCGCCGGTCAAGCTTCTTCCTATTTCGAGCTGGAGCTCTTCAAGCTGTATGCAGGACTTTTGGAGATCCTGCTCTGCCTTTTTTCTGTTTGCCCTGTCTGCGTCGTTCTGGCGCTTAAAGGCTCTTTCAAGCAGCTCTTCGTCGGGAGAATTATTAAGCGCGTCAAACAGCTTTTTCATAAACTCGGTTACGATAGCGTCCACCTGATCGGCGCGATAAGTAGTCGCACCGTCACATTCGCAAAGCTTTCTGCTCTTATGATAGCAGGAATATTTAATAACATTGGTGATATTCACCGTGCCATCCCTGCGCTCATATTTGTCCTGATAACAGATAGTAGTAAGCCTGTGTCCGCAGTGCGCGCAGAAAATATTGCCGGATAACATAGCCTTGCCTTTGGTATTCATTGCTATCTGGCGCTTTTCCTCATCCTTTCGGCTTCTTTGGTTCAGAATAAACTGCACCGCTTCAAACTCCTCATTATCTATAATGTGAAGCTCGGGAATGTACGGAGATACCGCGTCGCCCGATACAAGATAACCGGTATATATTCTGTTGCGAAGGATTCTCAGAATAGTCGTGCTTTGAAATTTACTGCCCTTATGCGTTTTAACTCTGCCGTCGTTAAGAATCTGAGCAATACGGTAAGAGCCGTAGCCGTCGCAGCGAACCTTGCTGAATATCATACGGACAATTTCGGCTTCGCCCTCTTCTATTTGAAGATTATTAATCTCATAGCCCTTGCGGTTCTTTTTGCCTGTACCTACAAGCTTGTAACCAAAGGGTACGGGACCGCCGGTATATACCCCATCCAATGTTAGTTGGTGCATACGGGTTTTAATTCGCATAGAGGTTTTTTCGCTCTCGCCGGACGCCTGCCAAAATCTAATGTAGTTAGTAAGCTTATCTACATGGCTGTCAAAGCGCTGCTCGCCCTCTCGGGCGCTCCACACTTCTATTCCGTGCTTGACAAACCACTCAACCACAAACGGCGTTTCGTCGTCTATTCTGCCTATTCGGTCGAACATAAAGACCAGCAGAATATTAAACTCCTCTCTGAGCGCCGCCTCCTTTAAATCCTGTATCGCGTCGCGGTTTTTAGCGGAAACCTTAAAGCCCGATACGCCTTTTTCTTCAAATTCCTTTACAATAACCCAGCCGTGACTGTCCGCAAATTCGCGGCACGCCTGTTTTTGCATTGGTATATCGTCCTTTACTCCGCCGTAATCCATCACCTTAGAAACCTGTTTTTTTGTTGAAACCCTGTATAAACAATATACTCTTTTCATGTGACTTCCCTCTTAGTATGTACTATACGAAATCACCTGAACTACTCTATTCGGTTTTCAAGGTACGCAAAATCCTTTCGGATTTTGCCCGGAGTATAGCACATAATTATTTTTCTGTCAAATTTGACTTTCCCGCCTTAGTATCTCCGATTCCATACGCGCTTTGTAAATGCCCAGTAAAAGCGAAATAATGTTACTTCTGACATCGTTTTCGTTTTCTTCTGAAAATGATACGGTTATCTCTGTATTGCCGAACTGCATTTTTATTGTAGGACTGTACGCTTTGTTCATAATTTCACACTTCTTTTACAGTAATAAAAATCGTTTGCCCTTATTACCAACACCCTAATCAACTGTGCGGAGATTTTAGCCCCTCCGCAGGGACATACTGCAACGGTCTGACAAAACCGCTTACCGTCCAAGCCCACGGCAAGTGTCTTTTTGCGTCATCGCAAACACCGTAAGTCACCACGGCGTATTTTTCGCTTACTAAAGCGTCGCTCAACATATGTTTTGCAGTATGCCTTCTATAATGCCTAACGGCATATTTTTCAAGGTACATATATAACACAGATATATTCTGTAGTTACCGAAGTTTATTATTCTTTTGCGTTCTTTTAAGTTTTAACAAGTCAATAATCTTTGTAAAAATATTGACTTAAAGACTGTTTTATTAGATCAACATATATTCTCGAACAAATTATTATGCCCTTCATTAATCCAATACGGTATTTTTTTCAAAAAAGGGAAATAAATATTAAAAAATATTGGTTCTTGTTATTTTTTCAATGATTAATAGAATATGTAAAGTGTTTCCGCGTCAAGCTTATCCCGCACCGCTTTTCTTAATACAGGCAATTTTGCAATAATCCTATATTTAATCTCAGATTCAAGATCTTCTACATAATTTTCATAGCAATCATCGGTATCTGAATCAATTATGGCACAAGCTGCCGCTTTAATATATGCCCCATAAAAATCAAGCAACCTCTGCTCACAGCCCGGATTATCGTTTAATATATCTATTACTAAATCCTTTGGAGGCAATATCTTAACGCTCAAATTATATCATCCACTTTCTCATTTTTTCTATTGCCCTCTTTTTATAATGCTTTACCATTCTCACACTTACGTTATAATCGTCCGCTATTTCATTAAGCGGTTTTTTTAACACAATATTTTTTAACAGCACTTCGCGCTCACGTTCAGTCAGTTTATCAAGGCATTCTGATACTCTGCTGTCTTGAATAATAATTTCGCTTTCCCCAATCAGATATGTTGTATCCTCAAATCCCAATATTTCTTCATCGTAATACGGAAATATACATTTTGCATCGTTTAAATAAATCAAATCGAAATCAGGCAAATCACTACCTTTATCTTTTCTTATAAATGAAACCTTTGTATTTGAGATCATAAGCTTTATATATTTATCTACATATAGAATAACATTCTCGTTAATTTCTTCATTAGCAAACTCCTCTTTCCTCATATTTTACCCTCCGTTATTCCACTACGGAGTTTCTTATTAAAAAGGGAAATTATTCCAAATATTTTTTGAAATAATTTATCTTTTAAATGGTTCTTAAATTAAACAGTTGAAAAACGTCACACAAAAAGCGCTGTCAGACCGTAATTAACATTCAGTCTGACAGCGCTTTATTGCACGTCAAAATATGACTTTTTTCGACTTTTCAGAAACAAAGAAAAACAACTGAAATCCATGCAAAAATTTTTTATATCCAATATCTCTGTTACTTTGCCGGAAAACCGCCTCATTTATTCTTTCACGGCAATTTCCGATCTTTTCTTCTTCCGTGTTAATAGACCTCTTTTCATTTACATATTACATAATTTTTTCACTCTGCATACTCGTCACAAAAACAGTATTATCTATTCATTATAAATTTAATGAATAATAATTGAAATCTCTGAAAAATCATTGAATTAGAATAACTACCAAATTAAACTACTACCTTATTTTTCGCTATAAATAACAGTAATATCAGGGTGAAGTTGAAGAATTGAAGCAGGGATTTCAGGGGCTATCGGTCCGTAAAAGGCTTTTTCGAGAATATCCCGTTTTTCCTTACCGCTTGCAATAAGCAAAATCTTTTTTGCCTGCATTATGGATACCA
>JBJEOD010000453.1:0-4288 GCA_051880535.1 Acutalibacteraceae bacterium
AGGGGTAACAATAGGTATCGGGGCGGACAGGCTTATATCCCGCCTTGCACTCACCTCCCCTGCCGAAAGCTTTATTACAGACGCGCTTGCCTCCGCCGCGGCGGAGAGCCTTTGCGATTATGCAGATAATTTGCTTCGCGGCACGGGCGAAAAAGCCTTCAGGTACGCCCCCGGCTACGGCGATATGCCCCTTTCCTATCAGTCCGAGGTGTTAAAAGCGCTGAACGCCGACT
The DNA here is from genome assembly GCA_051880535.1 of Acutalibacteraceae bacterium. Lineage (GTDB taxonomy): Bacteria > Bacillota > Clostridia > Oscillospirales > Acutalibacteraceae > UBA737. The sequence goes on from JBJEOD010000453.1 coordinate 234, forward strand.
ATACCCTCGGAATCACGCTTAACAGCTCATATTTAATGACACCTATGAAATCAATCACGGCAATTATGGGGATAAAATAATGATTAGAGAACTTTTAAAGAAAAAAAGGCTTTATTTTGACGGCGGCACAGGCACGCTCCTGCAGGAAATGGGACTTAAGGGCGGCGAGCCGCCCGAGCTTTGGAACAAAACGAACCCGCAAAAAATCACCGACCTGCACAAGGCTTATCTTGACGCGGGGAGCGACATTATATCCACCAACACCTTTGGAATTAACAAGCTCAAATATGAGAATTACGGGGAGCTTATTGCGGCGGGAATTGACTGTGCTAAAAAAGCAGTCGGCGGCAGACAGGAAAAATTTGTCGCCTTTGATATGGGGCCTACTGGCAAGCTGTTAGAGCCGTTAGGCGAGCTTTCCTTTGAGGATGCGGTGGAGCTTTTTGCCGCTAACGTAAAGGTTGCCGCTAAGTGCGGAGCAGACCTTATTATTATTGAGACAATGAACGACAGCTACGAAAGTAAGGCGGCGGTACTTGCGGCAAAGGAAAACTGCGATTTGCCCGTATTTGTCACCAATGTCTACGACGAAAGCCGCCATTTAATGACGGGCGCCGACCCCAAAGCAATGGTCGCAATGCTTGAAGGCTTGAGGGTAGACGCCTTAGGCGTTAACTGCTCCTTAGGACCCGATAAAATGCTGCCTGTTGTTAAGGAGCTGTGCGAATACGCGAGCGTTCCCATAATAGTAAATCCCAACGCAGGGCTTCCCGAAGCTAAGAACGGCGTTACGGTATACAATGTAAACGCCGACGATTTTTCGGACAGTATGCGGCAAATTGCCATTTGCGGCGCCTCGGTTTTAGGCGGTTGCTGCGGTACTACCCCCGAATTTATAAGAAAAACGGTAGAAAAGACACGTAACCTTCCCCTGCCCGAGCCCAAAAATCACACCGAAACCCTGATTTCCTCCTACACCCACGCAGTGGAAATTGGTAAAGACCCTGTGCTTATAGGCGAGCGCATTAACCCGACAGGAAAGCCGAAATTTAAGGACGCGCTTAGGCGGGGCGATATTAATTACATTTTAAGCGAAGGGCTTAATCAGGCTGACAAGGGCGTTCATATTCTTGACGTCAACGTCGGTCTTCCCGAAATTGACGAAAAAGCAATGATGCTAAGCGTTGTAAAACAGCTCCAAGCCCTATGCAACCTGCCCTTGCAGATTGACACTACAGATAAAGCAGTACTTGAAAGCGCCCTTCGCGCCTACAACGGTAAGGCGCTTATAAACTCGGTAAACGGTGACCAAGAAAGTATGTCAGGCGTGTTCCCCCTTGTCAAAAAATACGGCGGCGCGGTAATCGCCTTAACCCTTGATAAAAACGGAATACCCAATACCGCCGAGGAGCGTTTTAATATTGCCCTTAAAATAATCGAGACCGCCGAAAAGTACGGCATACAAAAGCGGGATATAATTGTTGACCCGCTGGCACTTACCGTTTCATCAAATCAGGAAAGCGCAAAAATCACCCTCAAAACAATTAAGCTTTTAAAGGACGCGGGTATTAAAACCAGTCTCGGAGTGTCCAATATTTCGTTCGGTCTTCCCCGCCGCGAGCTTATTAATTCCGCATTTTTCACCGCCGCCCTTACAAGCGGGCTTGACTGCGCGATTATGAATCCTTTTTCTGCTGATATGATGAACTCCTATTTTGCATACCGCGCATTAGCGGGTATCGACCCCGCCTGCGCCGATTATATCGCCTATGCATCCGAGGCGCCCTCAGTAGAAGCCGCAAAACCCCAAACCGACCCCGCCGACCTTAAAACAGCGGTTATAAAGGGGGTTAAAGAAACGGCGGTCAAGGCGACGGAAATTCTAAGCGTGACCACAGCGCCGCTCGAAATAATAGACAACTTCATTATTCCCGCCCTTGACGAAATCGGAGCCGCCTTTGAAAACAAAAAGGCATATCTGCCCCAGCTTTTAATGAGCGCCGAGGCGGCGTCCGCCGCGTTTGAGGTAATAAAGCGCAAAATCCCCGACAAGGCGGGCGAAAACGGCAAAAAATTTGTTATCGCCACCGTAAAGGGCGATATTCACGACATAGGCAAAAACATTGTTAAGGTAATGCTTCAAAGCTACGGCTTTAATGTTATCGACTTAGGGCGCGATGTTGACCCCGAAATTGTTGTTGAAACCGCCCTTCAAGAGAACTGTAAGCTCGTAGGCTTAAGCGCCCTTATGACCACCACTGTTCCGTCTATGGAGCAGACAATAGCCCTTCTTCACAAGGCAGACCCCGATATTAAGGTCGTTGTGGGCGGCGCGGTTTTAACGCAGGAATACGCTGATATGATAAAGGCTGACTGCTACGCAAAGGACGCGATGGAAACCGTCCGCTATGCCGAAAAATTCTATTCGTAAAAGAAGGAAAAATGCTATGTGGTTTGTTTTAGCTCTGCTTTCGGCGGTGTTTGCCGCGCTTACCTCAATCCTTGCAAAGATAGGCATTGACGGAGTAAATTCAAATTTAGCCACCGCGATAAGAACCGTAGTGGTCGTCGCGATGGCATGGCTTATGGTATTTATTACGGGCGCGCAGAGCGGCATTTCGGAAATCAGCCGCAAAAGCTGGATCTTTTTAATACTTTCGGGGCTTGCAACAGGCGCGTCGTGGCTGTGCTACTATAAGGCGCTCCAGGTCGGAGAGGCTTCAAAGGTTGTTCCCGTTGACAAATTAAGCGTGGTAATCACCCTTGTATTAGCCTTTATCTTCCTGAATGAAAAAATCACCCTGAAATCAGGAATAGGCTGCGCCCTTATCGGCGCGGGAACACTGCTGATGGTAATCTGATTTCCTCTGTTAACGCATATTTTCAGCCACCAAAATCAATGGAGCTGTCGCATTAGGATAGAATTGCACAAACTTAAATTTGTGCAGGCTTCCTTTAATGCGACAGCTCCATATTTCATAGTATAAAAATCAAACCGCGTCCGGGTGGGTGTGCTTATACTCTATCTGCTCCTCGATCATCATATCCTTGACCTTCATAAGTCGCGCCCTGCTTGAACGCTCGTTTTCCTCAAGCTTCATTGAGATGAAATGAATGGTCTCCTGATAACGCGGAATAAGCACGTGCTCAAGGGCGTTAACGCGGCGGCGGGTCTTTTCAATCTCATCCGCCATCAGCTTTACCGACTTTTCCTTTTCGGCAAGCTCCAGCATTAAGGGCAAAAGCTCGGAAAGTCCGCTTACCGCGTCGTCAAGCTCAAAGCTTGTAGAGGCAAAGCCGTAGGAGAAAATATCCGACTTTTCGCTCGTCCTCGTCTTAAATCTATAAACGGGAATGTCAACACTCATAACATTGCGTGTGGACTGCTCCAAATAAACCTCCTGCTTGGGGGCTAAAAGTGCGGTATCAAGCGCCTCCTTTGACATAACGCTTGAAGCCAATACAAAATCCGCGTTAACCCTTGCCTGCTCCCTTTCAACCCGCTCGCGAAGGGCTTTGGTCTCCCTTATCATATCAAGGAACTGCCGCATAAGCTCGTCGCGCTTGTCTTTTAAGAGCTTGTGTCCCCTTGTAGCGGTGGAAAGCTGCTTTTTAAGGCGGGTAAGCTCCATACGGGTGGGATTAACATTCATTACTGCCATTTTCCCACTCCTTAAAACTTACCGTAATACTTATCTAACAGCTCGTCGTTAATTCGTTTAAGCTCGCTCCTCGGGAGAATTGACAACAGCTTCCAGCCGATATTGAGGGTTTCCTCAATCGTGCGGTTGGTGCTGTAGCCCTGCGAGACATACTCGTTTTCAAACCTGTCGGCAAACTCGGCGTACTTCTTATCAATATCTGTAAGCGCCGCCTCGCCCAAGATTACCATTAGCTCCTTAGCGTCCTTACCTCTCGCATACGCCGCGAAAAGCTGGTTCATAGTCGCCGCGTGATCCTTTCTGGTTCTGCCCTCGCCTATTCCCTTATCCTTTAAACGGGAAAGGGACGGAAGTACGTCGATAGGCGGAGTAACGCCCTTTCTGTAAAGCTCG
>JBJEOD010000454.1:0-4282 GCA_051880535.1 Acutalibacteraceae bacterium
GTCATCCACATAAAATTGACAGTTGCGAAAGCCGTGATCGTCTGCATAGGTCTGCAACATAAGCCGTTGATTGGTTATGGAATTTGACTCACCCTGCAGCATATCCTCTTGGGACAGACGGCAATAGAGGGCAGTAATTAATAGATTTGTATTTTCGGTTGATTTCATAATTCTTTGTTCCTTTCCGAGCCGTACGCGGCTCTGTAAACCAAACCGAATAGGATACATACACAACATATCACTATTCGGCCTTAAAGTCCAGCAAAACTGCCGAAATATCTTTATCGCTTTTCTCCGTTTATTAGGTAGCGGAGCTTGTCCTCTGCCGCCTCACTTTGACCGCTTGACGGAAAGAAAGCAATCACGGGATAATGCTGTCCATCGACATTTTCAAAATATGCGATACCGAGTTGCTGTTCGCTGTGCAACTCAATCTTTTTTCTTGTTTTAAGCATTTGTTCTCGGCGTTTGCGCAGTAGGTTAAAATCTAAGTTTTGTTTCATAAAAATTGATCCTTTCGTTACATTCCGCCCATAACGGGGCCGTGATTTTTCTTCCGCTCGGCGGGATAATATTTTGTTGTGCAATCCTCCACCGGTGTCTCTTCGTCTATAATATTGCTGAGGTTGCCGATAAGATATGCCGTATCAGTTCCAATACTATGAGTACCGCCGAAGGTATCAGAGATATCCAAAACAGTTTGTTCGTGTGCCTCTCCAGTTTCTCCTCCGACGTACTGCGAAGCATAGAGAGATTGCTCGAAAAGTTCTCGCTCATGCTCCCAACCTGTTTCTTAGTGTCCGTTATCAGCCGACTGATACTCCCCGTCAGTTCCTCCGCCGATGTTTCCATAGCCGTTTGAAACTGTTCGGTCGCCGTTTTGGTCTGCTCGGTGTATTCGGTCAGCGCCGCCAACTGTTGGTTCATATAATCCGTCATTTCCTTCTTGGTCGCAAGGGTCGGCAAAGTCTCGGTAATTGAATTTAATATCTCTATCTGCGAATTCTGAGCCGATATCAAAGCTTTCCAATTCATCTCGGTCACCGACACGCAGGGGATTACGGTATCTGCTACGGTCAGCTGTTTCTGTGCCTGTGTAATTAATTCTTCGGCAGATTTCCTGCCTGATTTTAAACTCATATTCCATATTCTCCTTTAAAAATTTTTGTAGGTGTAATTTGTTATCCCGACATAGCTTTCCGTCGGGTGTGGTGTAGGTAATATTTTTGCGTGTGTCCGTCCACTTGACCTGATAACCTTCTTCTTCCATTAGCAAGATAAATTGCTCTTTTGAAGCGGCGGTCTGCATTGCATTCGAGATAACAGCTTCAAGCTGTATCTTCCAGCTTTCACCTTTGACAGCAGACCGATATTCTCTATCCGACATCGGTTTGACTCGTTTGGAACTCGGATTGGGGTTCACAATCGACAAACCGTATTCGCGGCAGATATTGTCCGAGACTCGCATAAGCATTTCAATCTCTCGCTCGGTGATATGAAACTTTTTACCCGTTTCGGCATTCACGCTGTTCATAACAAAATGCGAGTGGATATGGTTGCGGTCGCAATGGGTTGAAACCACAATTTCAAAGCCTTTAAATTTTTCAGTCTCCTGTGCAAAGCGCAATGCAATTTCGTGGGCTGTTTCGGGCGAGATTTTTTCGTCAACCGAAAAGGACTGCACGAAATGATAATACTGTCTGCCCTCGGTTTTACCGAAGAACTTTTTGGTGTTATTGAATTCGGTATATGCGGATTGCGGAGTACAGTTCACTCCGCTTACATACTTAACGCCGTCCTCTGTAACAGTTTTCTTATCCTGCATAGTGTAGCGCAGGACAAAAGACAAGCCGTCCGAGGTTTGAGATTTCGGACGGTTTATAAAATGAATTATTGCCATTACTGCCTCCTAAGTTTGTCTGCCAGTAAATCGTAAATCTTTTTAAGCTCTATTTGAGTTGCGGTAAGATTTACAGTTTTAATTTTTCCCTGACGGGATAAAATCAAAAGCTGATTTACATTATTGCCGAGCTTTTTAACCTGTGTGGTAAGCTCTTTAAGCCCGTCATAATTTATTACCTTTTTATTTATTGCGCAGAGTATGATATAGTCGCTAATGCTCATTCCCGCGCTTTTTGCTTTATCTCTTATCAACGCATCCATAGTATCGGATACCCTGAAATTAAAGCGTTTTGTTTTCATAAGAATTATCATCTCCAATATATAATAAAGTGGGTGCAGGGCTTCTGCCCGCCCAAATGCGTTTGGCGCGGCCGCCGCTTTAGCGGTGGTCGTACAGCCAAAGGCGATGCTGGTTCTCTCCTAAAGGAGAGAAATAAAATGCGGTAGTTTTTATCGCTTTATGAATAACTCTCAGTGACAAATCTCCGCACACTCGGCTCACATTTGCCCTGTGCGGCGTTTTAAAAGAGGCGGTCAGGTGTTTCCCCGAACGCTTTCTAACGCTCGACAAAGGGAGCACATTCGTTTAACAGGAACGCAAGGAACGAAAGTGCCGAAAGTTTTTTACACCGAATTTGTTTCGTCACTTACGGCACTTGCGTCACTTTCCACGGCAGGAGAAGGAATATATTTTACCTCCAGCACCCTTATGCCGTTGCTTCGGTGGTCGCAGTAATGCACCCCGAGTTCCTCAAGGTTATACCGCCAGCGGTTCATCAGCTGCTTGAAGCCCTTTACCGTAACCTCGCTGTCGGTTGCAGCATTGAACCGCTCGACGAATTCACTGTTACCACCTGCGAAAGATTTTTGCTCTTTCATAAAATTCACAAGGGATTCCATTTCGGGCGGCAACATCTTTTCGGGCTGCTCGCGGCTGTCGGATTTTAATTCCCAAACAAAATCCTTGCTTGAAAACTTCAGTTCCAACTGCCGATACTCAATATCTCTGCCGGTACAAACAAGAGTCGCAAGACTTTCGCCGCGCTTACTTTTGTCCAGCACGAACACCGAATCGACTGCGCCTACGATTCCCGTAGTGCCTGACAGCTTATTCAGCGGATCGCTGTCGCCCTGTTTGCGAAGGTGATGCACCAGCAGAAGAGAAATATTAAGCTCGTCTGCCAATTGTTTCATCTGCCGTATCTCATCATAGTCGTTACCGTAAGAAGAATCCGCACCGCTGTTACGCACGATCTGAAAGGTATCGATTGCAACGAACACGGTGTCGGGATGCTCTTTCACGAACGTACGGATTTCATCGCAGAGACCTTCGGCGAGTGTGTGTGCCGCCGTTGCGAAGAAAGCGTTAGAGGGAACATCATCCGTGATGCAGTTAAGCCGTTCCTGCACACGTCTAAGTGTATCCTCCAAGCAAAGATACAGGGTTGTACCTTTGGCGGTCGGCATATCCCACACGCTTTCTCCTTTGGCAATGCTGACACATAAATCCAGCACCAACCACGATTTGCCGATTTTAGGCGCGCCGCCGAGGATTGTTATTCCTTGCGGCAGCAGAGTGTCGATACAAAACCTTGTCGGCTCCAGTCTTGTATCCATTAAGGTTTCACCATCTATAACGGTGAGTTTTGGTTTGTTTTCGTCCATCTGAAAACCTCCTTTAAATAAATTAAGGGCGAGAGTCAAAGCTTTTTGCCTTGACTTTCGCCCTTCTACTTGTATTGTGTAAGAAAAAATGATAAAATAATAATAGTCGCATACAATTTAAAACTATTTGCTGACAATTTATAGACGGAGGTGTTCCCTTGTTCGGATGTATATCCTTTTGTATCGGAGATAAATGCATTGAGATTAACGGTAAAAAGCTTTCCTTGGGCGACCTTACAACCCAATTTTTAACCTGCCCAAGGATAAATACGCCGCCATGCGCAAGCAGTTGGAAACAGCGCAAGACAAGGCATGCAAATATATAAAAAGCAAACAGCTGTCCGATTGGTACGATGCCAACGAGGAATATATTAAGCTTGACGCTATGATATGCGAGATTCCCTGTCTCGACCTTGTAAGAGAAGAAACGGATATATTTGACGAGGCACGGCAATTAACAGCGCAGATGTCTATGTTTGAAGACGACGACTGCGAGCTTTCAGACTATGACCTTGAGGTGCTTAATAAAATTACCGCATATGAAGATTATCTTGAGCACCCCGAAAATTACGGCGGAACGAATAAAGAATATTACAGAAATACAGAAACGGATAAGGTGTTTTGTGTTACCTCACCTCAACCGCCGATTCCTGAACCTCCGCCCGAAAAGACAAGAGCTTTGCTGATTTTTCCGGGTGACCTTGTTGTTAAATGG
>JBJEOD010000455.1:0-4279 GCA_051880535.1 Acutalibacteraceae bacterium
AATTTCGCCGCCGACCAGCGTTTTCATTCCCGCCATAAAATCCTTACCAAAATTTTTGGACTGCACAACCGCGCCCTTCACAAGACCCAAAGCCTCAAATTCCTTACCCGGGACATAATCAATGTTAAGTAACTGCATAATCTATCTCTCCTGTTTATAATGTTTTTTCTTTTGCATTTATATGGTTATACTTGAAAATATGAATGATTTAAACTGCTATAGGAGTTAACTGTGTAAATTTCGTAGTAAACGGCAAAATTAAGATAGCCTTCTTGCACCTCGGGAATCATTCGGAGGTTTTTATCATTTGATTGAACTCGTCTTCGTCTATGACCGTAACGCCTAATTTATTCGCCTTGTCAAGCTTACTGCCCGCGTCCTCGCCCGCCAAAACATAGGTTGTCTTTTTGGAAACCGACGACGAGGTTTTTCCCCCGAAGCTCTCAATAATCGCGGACGCCTCGCTCCTTGAATATGTCGGAAGCGTACCTGTCAGCACAAAGGTCATTCCCGCAAATCGGCTGTCCTTTACCTCTTTAAGGGATTTCATATTTACTCCGCGCTCGCGCAGACGCTCGGTCATAGCGCGGGTTTCGCTAAGCGCAAAAAATTCATAAGCGGATTTTGCAAGCACCGTGCCAAAGCCGTCTATCGCCTCAAAATCTGCCTCAGTAGCGTTCAAAACCGCCTCCATACTGCCGAAATTTTCCGAAATTAACGCCGCCGCCTTACTTCCTATATGGCGAATACCAAAGGCAAAAATAAGCCTTGCAAGGTCGTTTTGCTTTGAATTTTCAATGGCTGTTTTAAGATTATTAACGCTCTTCTCTCCCGTGCGTTCAAGCTGTGAGACCGCTTCATAATCAAGGCTGTAAAGGTCATCGATATTCTTTACAAGCCCCGCGCTTAACAGCTGTTCAAGCACGGCGGGACCTAAGCCCTCAATGTCCATTGCGTCGCGGGAGGTAAAATGAATCAAATGCCTTAACAGCTGTGCGGGACAGTCGGCATTGGTACAGCGGATTACCGCCTCACCCTCCTCCCTCCACACAGGAGAGCCGCAGGAGGGGCAAATCTTCGGCATTTCATAGGGCGCCGCGCCCTCGGCGTGCTTTGAGACCGCCAGCACCTCGGGAATAATATCCCCCGCCTTACGGACGGTTATAGTATCGCCTATACAAATCCCCTTTGAGGTTATAAAGTCCTCATTATGGAGCGTTGCGCGGCTTACCGTTGTTCCCGCAAGCTGTATCGGGTCAAAAACGGCGGTCGGAGTAAGCGCCCCCGTTCTGCCCACACCGATTTCAATGCTTTTAAGCACCGTTTCCTTTTCCTCCGGCGGAAATTTGAACGCCGCCGCCCATTTCGGGTATTTTGAGGTACTTCCAAGCTCCTCTCTGTAAGATAGGTTATCTACCTTGACAACCGCTCCGTCAATATCGTAGGGAAGCCCGCCGCGCGACGCTCCTATGCGCTCAATTTCGGGAACAGCCTGCTCTATGTCCCCGCACCTTTTATAGGTTGGCAGGGTGTGAAAGCCAAGACTGGCTAAATAGTCCAGCGTTTCAATATGGGAGGAAAACTCCCTGCCCTCGATACGCTGAATATTGAATACAAAAATGTCAAGCCCGCGTTCGGCGGTGATTTCGGAATTTTTCTGCCTTAAAGAGCCCGCCGCCGCATTGCGCGGGTTTTTAAAGGGGGTCTCCCCCATAAGCTCCTGCCGCTCTGTAAGCCTCTCAAAGCTGTCCCGCGGCATATAAACCTCTCCTCGCACCTCGAGCACGCCCTCAAAGCTTATGACTTTAGGAATACTTTTAATCTGTAAAAGATTGGCGGTTACGTCCTCTCCCGTAACGCCGTCACCCCGCGTAGAGCCGCGGAAAAATAGACCGTCCCTATATTCAAGGGAGACCGAAAGCCCGTCGATTTTCGGCTCAACAGATAACGCGGTTCGGGAAAGGTCAAGCTTTTCCGCAAAGCTTTTAAGCTCGTCAAAGCTGAAAACGTCCTGCAGGCTTTCCATTTTAATCGAATGTTCAACAGGTGTAAAAAGCTTTAACGCCGCGCCGCCCACCATTTGGGTAGGCGAATCCTCCCGCCGAAATTCGGGGAATTCCTCCTCAAGCTTTTCGAGCTCGCGCAGCATTGCGTCATACTCAAAGTCCTCAATCTCGGGCGAATCCTCAATATAGTACTTTTTATTGTGGTATTTAAGGGTATCGCTTAAATACTTGATTCTCTCTTCAGCCGCTTTTATATCCATAATATTCTCCGTTCCGCGCCGTTTAAGGCACGGCGCCGTAATCATTTATAAGTCCCGCTGTATTGTCCTGCTCGCTTTCTATAACGTTCGTAAAGGCGTCGGGCGTGGTTCCGACAATTACAGTCTGCGCCGCCATCGCCGAGGTCGAAACAGATATGCCGCCGCTGTAGCCCGTTATCACAAGACCGCCGCTTATATCCATATCAATCATTACAATATGAAGCACCTGATTAATTCCCGCCGACTTAAACTCGTGCGAAAAATTCACCCTCGCCGTGGCGGTAAGCTGCATTTTAAAATGAATTTTAGGTCCGAAGCCGCTTGTATAGGTGCTGGAAAGAAAGGTCCCCAAAGGAATATATAAATCATAATATTCTCTTTGCGTAATAATCTCCGACAGTCGGTTGGAAATAAGACTTTTAAGCGAGTTGATTTTTACAATATCGGTTTCAAGACTTGTAACCCTGCCCGTACCGTCCCTTGAAAGGGTGACCATATCGTCATAGGAAACACCCTCGCCATTTAGTATATCCAAAATCGCGTCGTTTGCCGAGTCAAGCAAAATTGTTTCCGCCATACTTACGGCGTACTGTATTATTACAGGTCGCATTTTATAAAAGCAAACAGTAAGCGCGACAGAAAACACCAATAAAACTGCTGTTATTTTAAAAAGGACGTAATTTTCACCGTGTCTTCGTCTTTTCATAGCTCCACCCGCCTTCCGCAATAACATAATACGGGCAAGTGAAAGCGAATGTTAATCAAATTATAACACTTTTTTTTAATTTATTCAATTAATTCCTTGACTTTTTTGAAGTTTTACAGTAAAATATCATTTGTCACGGTAAGTAATAATAAATACTTCTTCACTATTACCTATTATTACTTATTACTTAATGTATGCGGGTGTGGCGGAATTGGCAGACGCACCAGCCTTAGGAGCTGGCGCTTTAGCGTGCAGGTTCAAGTCCTGTCACCCGCACCAGTCGAGAGCCTCGATGCGCAGACGAGTAATTTAAACATTTATTTTATTGAGTTTTTACTCTCGCGTCGAAACAGCAATATTTGCCACATCTTTTCAGCCGAGTGCCTCGGCACTCAAAACAAAAAAATTATATGAAGGCATAGCTCAGTTGGTTAGAGTACCTGCTTGACATGCAGGGGGTCGGTGGTTCAAGTCCACTTGTCTTCACCAGTCGGAATGTTCTTATAGGATTTGATAATTCTCTAAGAACATTCCTTTTTTATACCCATTTTTGAGTATGCTCTTAAGTACTTTAAAATACCGCTTAATATGTTTAGTGCGTTAAATATTCACGAAGCTTTTGAAGACGTATATGATACCTGAACGCCTTGACGGGTATCTAATGTAATCTCAGCATTTGGAATAGGTACATCATCAGGAATGGAAATGGCTCCTATGCAGTTATAATAAATTACTATTTTCTGCGTACGCTTGCCATCCACTATTTCCGTTTGGTATACCTCGATTTTTTCAACCAGCTCATTAAGCATCAGCGGCGTAAGCTTCTTTACACGAGTATACTTTTTGACCGATGATATAAAGAAATCTGCTTGTCCGGCTTTTTCAGACATTTCGTCATATGCTTTTTTAAGCTGTTCTACTCTTTCAGCTATTGACCTTTGTTCACTCTCGTATTTTGCCGAAAGTTTTCCAAACCGTTCATCCGATATCTTTCCCGATACATTATCCTCATATATGCGCTCAAATAACCTGTCAATCTCCTTATTCCGTGAAATCAAGGCATTTAACTCACCGCAGCAAGTCTTTTTATGGCTCTCCAGCACTTCTTTTGAATATGCAGTAACGGCTTGTGTAAATTCATCCTCATATTTGCACGCAAATCTGGTAAGACGACGTATTTCACTTAAAACCACTTGTTCAAGAAAATCGACGCGTACATAATGTGTTGACTTGCATTTCTTTTGCTTGCCTTTGTTGTAGTTTTGACAATTAAAATACTTAATACTCGGATTTTGCTGATTGAAATG
>JBJEOD010000456.1:0-4240 GCA_051880535.1 Acutalibacteraceae bacterium
GATTGTTCAAATAACTGACGGAGAAAAGACCTATATAATCGCAGGTGACGAATGTTATATGCGTGAGTGCCTTGAAAAGCAAATTCCTACAGGCTCTTCATACAATCCCGAAAAAAGCCGTGCTTTTATTCAAAAATTCGCTGTGGAAGGATATACGGTTTTGCTCTGTCACGATGAATAAGGAGTTGCTTTTGCGGCTGTTATAATAACGTCGCCAACAATTGCTTAAACCGATAAAAATATTTTTGAATCGATCGCCGCGTCATTAAGGGTATAAAAGGGTATTCCTGTTTCAAGGTATTTTTTCATCTTTAAAAGACAGGTTGCTATTGCAATTTCCTCGTCCGAAAGGCGAGCGCTTTTAAACGGATTTTCATAAACAACCTTGCCCTCGGCGGTTATATTCACAAGAGTAAAGCCGTCGAGGCTTTCGTTTGTCCCGTAGGAATTTCTTCTGAGTGTAAAGGAATGTGGAAGACCGTTTTTTAAATAAGTGAATTCATTGTTAAGGATTTCTCCGTTTGTACCCCTTATTAAAATACGCGAACGGCGTATATCGGAAAAATACTGCTCATAGTTAAAGTCGTAAACGGCGGTTTTGTCCTTAAACCTTAAAATAACAAATTTTTCTTCCGCTGTGACGGTCTGCGGCTCCTTTAAAAGACCACCGCGGGAATTATATCGCGTGACTGTATCAGGCAGAGTAAAGGAGGAAGCTTCGGGCATTTCGTTCCCAGTGCCGAGGAAAAAACGGATCAAGCTTGCGGCGTGATAATCGTGACAGCAGGAGAGCTGAACCTGCGTTATTTCGCCTAAAATACCGCTTTCGATTACCCTTTTTATTGCGGCGTTCCTCGGCATAAAGTGGAACTGCTCGGCAACCTGAACACGCCAATCGGGCTTTATTTCGCCTAAAAAATCATCAATTTCTTTAATAGAAGTTCCGATAGGCGTTTCGGTAAGCAAGGGAACGTTTTTGTTCGCAAGCTCCCTTACGGTATCGCAGATGCCCGTCTTATTAACGCAGGAGACGATAAAATCGAAATCGGTTTCGAGCAGCTTTTCAAGGTTATCGAATATCGGAGCATTGTACTTTTTTGAAAACTCCTCCCGCTTTTGCTTGTTGCGGATATATATTCCGCTTACCTTAAAGGTGTCTGGCAATAAAGCGGCTATCCTCAAATAAAACTCGCTTCGCCAGCCCGCGCCGATAATTGCGTATGTAATCATAATGCATCTACCTCGTCTGTATATTTTTTTGCAAACTGTACCCTGTATTTTCCGGGGGATATTCCCACCGATTTTTTAAAGGTATCGGTTAAATACTGCTGTGAGCCGAAACCGCATTTTTCGGCAATCTCCAAAAGCGGAATTTCTGTGTTCCAAAGCATTTCCTTTGCGGCGGATATTCTTACATCGGTTAAATATTTATGCGGAGATATACCGTATACGGCTGCAAACAGAACTCTGAAACGCGATTCGCTCAAATCCACGCTTTCGGCAATATCAGTTGTCGAGATATGCTCTCGGAAATGGTCATCAATGTACTTTTTCGCTCTGTGCATAAGCTGACGGTTTACACCATGACCGAGCTGTTCGCATTTACTGTCGTTTATAATGATGCTAAGCAGTGTTAAAAGCTTGCCGCCCGACATAAGCGGATCTTTTTCCTCCCTTTCGTTAAGCACAATTACTTCGTGCATAAGCTCAAGTATCTGCTTTTTATGGACAGCTGTAAAGTATTTAGGAGCGCTGTAAAGCATTTCCGCAAGCTCACCGTCTGCGTTGAATTTTAAAAAGGCGGTTTTAAAGGGCAGACGGCTGTATCGGACGTCTCCGGGCCTTGCTATCAGAATACGGTCGGAGTATATCGGTATTTTTTTACCGTTAAGATAGGTTTCAAAGGCGTTTTCCAAATAGTATTCAATTTCAAAGCTTTTTGCTGTTCTCTCGGGTGATGTTTTAAGCGCGCCGAACTCACTGCAATCACAGTAGCCGCAGAGAAGCGTCCTCGGCAAGGATATGTCATTCATAAGCAAACCTCAATCGGATTTCTGAAAAAATAATCGAATCACCTATATACTTTTATCAGTTTTTATAATACACTGAAAACAGAAAAATGTAAAGGGTGTTTTTATGGATTCAGTAAAATGCGAGGTTACAAAGCTCGTAATACCGACTTATCCCGAGCCGAAAGCCGAGGATTTGCCGATGTTCGCCGAAAACCGCGTGCATCAGCGCACAAGCGGCAACCCGTATCCCAACAAGGTGGTACTTAAGGTAAACCGCGAGGAAAAAATCGATAAAGAGTACGATGTTGTTGTACTCGAAAACGAATATCTTAAAATTGAGATACTGCCTGAGATAGGCGGGCGCATATATTCCGCGCTGGATAAAACCACGGGCTATGACTTTTTTTACAAACAGCATGTTATCAAGCCTGCCCTTATAGGTGTTTTAGGCTCTTGGGTTTCGGGCGGTGTTGAGTTCAACTGGCCTTTCCATCACAGAGCATCAGGATTTATGCCCTGCGATTATAAGCTTGAGACCCTTCCCGACGGAACGGCAGTATGCCACCTTTCCGAGCATGACCCGATTGACCGTATGAAGGGTATGGTAAGCATAGTTCTGCGCCCCGGGGAGAAGCGGTTTGAGACCCGTATGCGGCTTTATAACCGCACCGATACACCGCGTTCCTTCCTTTGGTGGGAAAATGCCGCTGTGCCCGTTCACGAAAAGTATCAGATATTTTTCCCGCAGGATGTGCGCTATGTAAACTTCCACTATCTTAAATCCAGAATAACCTATCCTGTGGCGGGTGACGGTATATTCAACGGCATACCTATGGATGAAGCGAGGGATATTTCATATCATAAAAACACCGTTCCTGCTACAAGCTATTTTGCCTCTGCCTCGGATTACGACTTTTTCGGCGGATATGACCACGCAAAGGAATGCGGTGTAGTACATATAGGCGACCATCATTTGTCACCCGGTAAGAAGATGTTTACCTGGGGTTATTGTCAGCTTGCAAAGTCATGGGAAAATGCCCTTACCGATACCGACGGTCAGTATGCCGAGCTTATGGCAGGCTCCTATTCAGACAATCAGCCGAATTTTTCGTGGCTTGAGCCCTATGAGACTAAGGAGTTTTCACAGTATTGGTATCCTATTTCAAAGGTGGGCACACCGACCTTTGCAAACCTTGATATTGCCCTTAAAATCGACCGTGAATCGGGTATTTTGCGCGTTCAGTCAACTGTGGCGCATAAAAATGCGAAAATTACACTTACAGATAACGGTAAGACCGTTTTCGAAACGGTTTGCGACTTATTACCCGATACCTGTGCCGAGTTTAAAACCGATGCTCTGCCCGAATATGTAACAGTTTCGGTTGCGGCAGAGGGTGAGACCTTGGCGGTTTACGAGGAAAAGAATTTTGATGAATTTAATATGCCCGACGTAATTGAGGATATGCCGAGTGCCGCAGGAATGAACAGTGCGCAAGAGCTTTATTTGGCCGGGGTTCACGTCGCGCAGTACCGCGACCCTGCCGTTCAGCCCGACAGCTATTGGAAAGAGGCTTTAAAGCGGGACATAAATCATATTCCGTCTCTTATCGCTATGGCGAAATACGAATACGGCAGATACGCCTTTGAAAGCGCAAGAGACTATGCCGAGCGCGCTATTAAAAATGTTTGTCTCTTTAATGAAAGGGTACAAAGCGGCGAGGTTTATTACGTTTACGCGCAGATTCTTGAGGCTTTGGGCGAATACAAGCGGGCATACGACTATTATTATAAAGCGGCGTGGGCGGCGGACAGCGTAGGCAAGGCAATGACAAGAATCGCTATGCTTGACATACATAATAAGGATTATAAGGCGGCTCTAAAGCACGCCGATACCGCCCTTGATTACGGCAGGAACAATTCGCTTGCGAAAATTTCAAAGGTAATTGCAATGAAAGCTTTAGGGCTTGACGCGTCAGAAATGATTAATGAGGAATTAACCGCCGACCCGCTTGACCATTATATGTGTTATCTGTCGGATACCGAAGATTTTTACAAAATAATGGACAGCAATCCGCTTGAAACCTGCCTTGATATAGCCTTTGATTTTGATACTATGGGGCTTTACCGTGAAAATGTAAAACTGCTTAGCGGTCTTTTAAAGGCTAAACCTGAATCGGCACAGCCTATGCTCTTCTATGCTCTCGGTTATTATAAATATCTTTGCGGCG
>JBJEOD010000457.1:0-23922 GCA_051880535.1 Acutalibacteraceae bacterium
TGCGACACCTTTAAGAAGATTAAGTTCCCCACCAACGACTTTTTCCCGCCCCGTCCCTGCAAGGCGGACGAAGGCACGGGCTGCGGCTGCGGTATGCGCGCAGAGGAAAGCGAAGACAGCGAAGATTAAATTGCACCAACCGAAATTGAACCGAAAAATAAATGGCCCCCTTGCCTAAAGGGGGCTGTCGCGGCGAAGCCGTGACTGGGGGATTTGGATTGCAAAAAGCCTAAATGTATCCCACCACCGCCGTTCGGCGGTCCCCCTCCCGTAAGGCTTGGGAGGCGTTTTTGTGTGAAATGCCACCCTACGTAATTAATCTTAATTGGATAACGTAGGGAACGGATTTAGATTATGCGAATTAATAGTTAAGCGCGCTCGAATCAAGCTTATCATAGCCTTTGAAAAATTCCTTTATGCCCTCAACGTCTTGTCTTATGCCGCCCTTTACGTTGCTTTCAAAATTCATAGGCATAACGGGGTCGTGAACGCTTAAACGTAAAAGGAAAAAGCCGTTTTCGGTGGAAATTCTTATGCCCTCGCGGTTGTCGTCGGCAATTTTGTAATCGGGGCGGGTTTTTGCGTATTCTTCGAGCTCGTTTATAACCCTTTGTCCGTAGGTCTTGAAGTCGGGGTCTAAAATATTAAAACGCACCTCAAGCTCCTCGGCGGGCATCTTAAGCGGCTCAAGTATTTTTTCAATGTCCTTTCCCCGCGCTAATTCAATAACTATTTTGGTTACAAGATACGCGCCGTCGTCGAGGAAGTAGTTTTCCCTTAACGCCGCGTGCCCCGAGGTTTCAATGGCAAGCGGGCAGTCAATTCCGCTTGCGCATAGCTCTTGCGCCTTGTTTATAACATTTTTATAGCCCCTGCGGTAGCGGTAGTGAACGCCGTCTAAGGTGTTTTCAATGTAATCCTTTAGCCCGTCGCTTGTGACCGAATCGGTGACGACGGTAATTCCCTTTTTGCCGTCCGCCGCCATATATGCGGCGAGAGCGATAAGGCGGTTGCGGTTTATTTCCTTTCCGTCCGAGCCTACACAGCCCGCGCGGTCAACGTCGGTGTCGAATATTATTCCAAGGTCGGCGTTATTCGCTTTAACCGCGCCGCATATGCTTTCCATAGCATGCGCGTTTTCGGGGTTGGGAATGTGATTCGGGAACATACCGTCGGGCTCTAAGAACTGACTGCCCGAAGTATCCGCGCCGAGCCTTTCAAGGATTTCCTTTGCATAAAAGCCGCCCGCGCCGTTGCCCGCGTCCACAATTATCTTATAGCCTTTAAGCGGCTTTTCTTCCTCTGTTTTACCGACCGCCTCGCATATCATTCTGCGAAGCCGTGCGGCGTATTCGGTCATATAATCGACGGTCTTAACCTCGCCCGCCTTGTTGCAGATGATTTCCTCGCCGTTATCGGCAAGCCTTACTATTTCTTCAATATCGGACGAATCAAGCCCGCCCTCGGGGGTGAAAAATTTAAGCCCGTTGCGGTCGAAGGGGTGGTGGCTGGCGGTTATCTGAACGGCGGCGTCGGTTTTAAGGTCGACCGTCGTCATAAACATAGCGGGGGTGGAGGCAAGGCCGCAGTCAAGCACGGTGATTCCCGCGTTTGTAAGCGCCTCTTTAACCTTGGCTGAAATCGCCTCGCCGGTTATTCTCGAATCGTGACCTACGGCAACCCGCATTTCGGTCGGGCTTTTATCATATTTATTTATGTACCACACGGCGAAAGCGGCGGTAATGTCGTAAACCGCCTCAGCGGTGAGATTTACCTCCCTGCCGCCTAAATCGCTTGCGACACCTCTTATATCTGTGCCGCTTTTAAGAACAGAATAGCTCATACTCATATCTCCTTAACTCAGCCGAAAAAATATCCGGCGCAAAAATAACCTATAACCAAAAGCGCGATTGCCGAAGCCGTGTAGAGCATCGCGCGGAAGAACGCGGCCTTGCCGCTCATTTTTTTATGCTCCTGCATATTGCCACCTCGGATTTATTATACCCTCGGGCGGCAAAATTATTCATATCGGAGGGAAGACGATGACGGTTTTAAAAATCGGGCAGAAAAAGCTTAAAATCACCCTTACGGACAGCGAGGTCCTGTCCTTCTTCGGCGCGTATGAAAGACTTAACGCCGCGACAAGCGAGACGCGGCTAACCGTGGGCTTGCTCTTGCGGGAAAGCCTTTCGGAATACGAAACCGAGCTTGACGGCGACCTGCTTGTAGAAATAAGGGCGAGGGAAAACGCAGGCTGTGTTATAACCGTTTCGTCCGCCGATTCCTCAAAGCGAAAAAGCGTAAGCACTGTTAGAACCCTCGAGTTCGCCGATTCCTCCTCGCTGATAAGCGGCGCGGTGCGGCTTTATAGGGTCAGACCACGTATCAGGAGCAGTCTTTACAAAATGACGGGCACCTATCGCCTTTTAATAAGTCAGCGCACCGACTGCGACCTTTTCTTTATGAACGAATTTTGCTTAAGACAAAGCGATTCGCCGATAGAAGCGGAGTACACCAAGGAGCACGGCAGACTTATCACCGAAAACAACGCGGTGGAAAAAATCGGAAGGGCGTTTTTTGGTTCTACCTGAACCGCTTTCCGCGGCGGAAGACGTAATTGTCAAAGCCGCTGTCAGCTTCAAGCCTTTTTGCCGTGCCCAAAACCACGCAGTCAAGCGGATTTGCGGCGACCGATACGGGCATACCCGTTTCCTCGGCGATAAGCTCCGCAAAGCCGCGCAAAAGCGCGCCGCCGCCCGTAAGGGTAATGCCGCGGTCGATAATATCCGCCGCAAGCTCGGGCGGGGTTTTTTCAAGTGTCAGCCTTATTGTGTCTATTATCTGGGAAATCGGGTCGGTCATAGCGTTTCTTACCTCCTCGGAGGTGATAATCACGTTTTTCGGCAGACCGTCCACCTGATTGCGTCCCTTTATTTCAATGGAGGTTTCGTTTTCATAGGGCTTTGCAGAGCCGATTTCAATTTTAATCTGCTCAGCGGTGCGCTCGCCTATAAGCAGGTTGTGCTTTTTGCGGACGTAGCTTATAATCGCCTCATCAAGGTCGTCGCCCGCAATACGCACCGACTGTGCGGTCACAATATCGCCTAATGAAATCACCGCAACCTCGCTTGTACCGCCGCCGACGTCTACTACCATACTGCCCGCCGCGTCCCACACGGGAAGTCCCGCGCCGACCGCCGCCGCCATAGGCTCCTCGACCAAATCAACGTCTGTAGCACCCGCCTGCTTTGCCGCGTCGTAAACCGCGCGGCTTTCAACCTCGGTAACCCCCGCAGGGATACATACCACCATTCGCACGCGGGAAAAAACAGAGCCCTTAAGCGCCTGCCTTATAAACCTTTTAAGCATTGCCGCCGTTACGTCGAAATCGGCGATAACCCCGTCCTTAAGCGGTCTTACAGCTACTATTGAGCCGGGGGTTCTGCCTATCATTTCCTTGGCCTCGGTGCCAACCGCCCGCACCGCGTCATTTCTTATATCGTACGCCACAACCGACGGCTCGCGCATTATTATTCCCTTGCCCTTAACGCAGACAAGGGTGTTAGCGGTGCCTAAATCCACGCCTATATCTCTTGTAAACATAGAAAATCTCCCTTATATTAATCCTATCGTTTTATTATTTCCCCTAAACGCGCTTTTATTGCGGAACTATAAGCTCAATCGCGTTATGCAGGTTTGAAATCAAAATTTCGTCCGACCCTTCTGCATATTCGCCGTCAAGGGTCCAGGAAAGCCCCTCGCCGCCGGTTACCGTAACCGAATCGGCGGTAAAGAACTCAATTCCCTCCTTATCGAAATCGCGCTTTAAAATGCCGTCTATTATGGGCTGGAGCTTTAAAATATTGTCGGGATTTCTTATAAGCAGAATTTCAAACCGACCGTCGTTAAGCTTGACCACAGATTCGTCAAACTTGACTATTCCCCCTACAGACATTGAGTTTGAAACTGCCCCGAACAGGAAATCACCCTCGGTTTCATATTCGGCGGTCTTGAATTTTAAATGAATGGGCTTTATGTTGCCGAGACCCTTTATACCCTCAAAAAAGTACGCCGTCTGACCGAGTACGTTTTTAACGTCCTGCGGCGCGGAATAGGAGGCGTCGGTAAACGCGCCGAACGACGCGGTGTAGGAAAAATACCTGTCGTCGAATTTGCCTATGTCAAGCTGAATCTTTTTGCCTGTGGTAATGTCGGCGGCGGCTTTAGGTATGCTCCTTGCAATGCCTAACCCCGAAGACCACTCGTTAAGGGTGCCCGACGGTATATAGCCGAGGGTGCATTGAAGCCCCGATTGCATAAGCCCCGTTATAACCTCGTTTAAGGTGCCGTCCCCGCCGCAGACTACTATTCGTTCATATTCGTTTTCCTGCAAGGCGGAAACATATTCCGTCGCGTCGCCCCGTGCCTTTGTGGGATAGACCGTAACGGCGTAATCGTCGGCGGAGAGAATTTCAACTACCTTTAAAAGCTCTGTGCGCATTTTCGCCCTGCCCGAGCAGGGATTAACTATAAGCAAAAGTTTTTTATTCATAGCACCGTTTCCTTTCTGTTTTATCTGTAATCAATAGGCAAGGTCGCCGCCGCATTTAGCGAGCTGTCGCCGATATTGCCGTCCTTAAATTCATAAAATGCCTGAACACCGACCATCGCCGCATTGTCGCCGCAGTATTTAAGCTCGGGGTAATAAAGGACAATGCCCCGCCGCTTACATTCGTCGGTCAAACGTGCGCGCAGCTCGCTGTTTGCCGAAACCCCGCCTGCGACCGCTAAGGTTTTGTACCCGTACTTTTCGGACGCGAAAAGCGTTTTTTCTATCAGCATATCGCATACCCTTTGCCGTACAGTAGCACATACCACAGGCACGTCAATCTCCTCGCCCTTTTGCGCGGAATTATTAACAAGGTTCATAACTGCCGTTTTAAGCCCCGAAAAGCTGAAATCAAACTCGCCCGAGCTAACCTTGGGATAGGGGAGAGGGTATTTTTTAAGGTCTGCCTTTGTCGCGATTTTGTCAAGGGTTACGCCGCCGGGGTAAGCAAGCCCCAGAGCGCGCGCCGTTTTGTCAAAGCATTCGCCCGCCGCGTCGTCCCGTGTGCCGCCTAAAATTTTAAACCTTGTGTAATCCGTGACCTCTGCTATAACCGTGTTCCCGCCCGACACCAAAAGGCAGAGGAAGGGCGGCTTTAATTCGGGGTTGGTAATGTAGTTTGCGGCAATATGCGACCGCAGGTGATGAACGGGGATAAGCGGCTTATTAAGCGCCATAGAAAGCCCCTTTGCAAAATTGACCCCCACAAGCAGAGCGCCGATAAGCCCCGGCGCAAAGGTGACCGCCACCGCGTCAATGTCGGAATAGGTAAGCCCCGCGGCTTTAAGCGCGTCCCCGCAGACCGCGGAAATCGCCTCGGTGTGCCGTCTCGATGCTATTTCCGGGACAACCCCGCCGTATACTCTGTGCTCGGCTATTTGGGTTGAAACAATGCTTGAGAGCACCTGCCGCTCCATAGTCACCGCCGCGGCGGTTTCGTCGCAGGAGCTTTCAATTGCCAGAATCTTCATAGGAAAACCTCTTTGTCATAATCAGCGCGTCCTCGCGCGGAAGTCTGTAAAAATTTTTTCTTCTGCCCTCTTCTTTAAAGCCGGTTTTTTCGTAAAGGGAAACCGCCGCCGTATTAGAAGCGCGCACCTCGAGGGATACAAAGCTTAAAGCCTTTTCCCTTGCAAAACAGAAAACCTTATCAAGCAGAGCGGCGGCAACGCCCATTCTTCTGTATTGCGGGAAAACCGCGACGTTGGTGATATACCCCTCGTCTATAACCGCCTTAATGCCTATGTAGCCCATAAGCTGTTTTGAATTTTCGGCGACAAAGAATTTTGTGCCTAAGCGGTAGGCTTCAAGTATGCCTTCCTCGCTCCAGGGCTCCGAAAAGCAGAGACCTTCAAGCCTTGTAACTTCCTTTATGTGCCTGAGTTCAAGCGGTATTATCCGAATATTTGAAAAAAATCCGTCTTCAATAAGCGCGTCAACAGCCGCGAAAATTTGGTCGCGGCAACGGCGGTAAATAGGGAGGTCACCGCCAAAGGGATCGGAAATGCCGTTTCCTAAAACAAATAGCTTGTCGGCAGGTACTCCCGCAGATAAAAGCACCGCCCTGTGGGAGGGGGAAAGGCAGATTATTTTATCCGCCTTATTTATATCGCTGTCGGTTATCTGCTGTGAGATATGACCGCTTATATCAATGCCGACCTCCGCCATAGCCGTTTTGGAATTAAGGCTCACAGGCGAGCCGTCAGATGCCAGTCCTCGGCTGAATACAGTTATACCGTCAAGCCCTTTTGAACGCAAATACCCCTCAGCCATAGGACTTCTACAGGTATTGCCCGTGCATACAAATAAAATATTCATTATTCCTTCGCCTCAAGCCAGGTTTTTCCCGAATGTGCGTCGGCGGTAAGCCTTACTGCCAAATGCGCCGCATTTTCCATTTCGGTTTCCAAAAGACGGCATACCCTTTCCGAATCCCTTTCGTCACACTCGACTATTAATTCGTCGTGTACCTGAAGAATAAGTTTTGCGGTGGGTACATCGGTTTTAAGCCTGTCAAATACCCGTATCATAGCCAGCTTAATAATGTCGGCGGCGGTTCCCTGAATAGGTGCGTTTCTCGCCGCGCGCTCCCCGAAGGCGCGCAGGTTGCCGTTGGAGCTTGAAAGCTCGGGCAGTCTTCTGCGCCTGCCGTAAAGGGTGGTGACATAGCCGTTCTGCTTTGCGTCCTCAATCGTCTTTTCCATATACTCGGCAACCGACGGATAGGTTGCCAGATAGTTCTTTATATAGCTGTCCGCCTCGGCTCTTGTTACTCCAATATCCTTTGAAAGGGAAAAGGCGCCAATGCCGTAAACTATGCCGAAATTCACCGCCTTTGCGCGGCTTCTAAGCTCCGGCGTCACCATATCTACAGGCAGACCGAAAACCTGCGAGGCGGTGACGGTGTGAATGTCGGTTCCCGTGTTGAAGGCCTCTATCATATTTTTGTCGTCGGCAATGCTCGCAAGCACTCTGAGCTCAATCTGGGAATAGTCCGCGTCGCAAAGCACCCTGCCTGTCGGCGCGGTGAAGTATCCGCGAAGCCTTCTTCCCTCGGCGGTGCGGACGGGTATATTTTGAAGATTCGGCTCAAGCGAGCTTATTCTGCCCGTTCGCGCCTCGGTCTGGTTAAAGGTAGAATGAATCCTGCCGTCCGCCGCGACGCAATCCTGAAGCCCGTCTGTGTAGGTCGATTTAAGCTTTGAAAGCTGGCGGTATTCAAGCAGCAGACCGACCGCGGGGTGAGCGTAGCGAAGTCCCTCTAAAACCTCGGCGTTTGTGCTGTAGCCGCTTTTGGTTTTCTTCTTTGCGGGAAGTCCTAACTTTTCAAAAAGCGCAACGCCCAACTGTTTAGGCGAATTAAGGTTAAATTCGTACCCCACAAGGGAGTAAATCTCCTTTTCTATAACCTCAATCCGACCTCCAAGCTCCTCGGAGAGGGCTTTAAGTCCCTTGGTATCCACCAGAAAGCCGCAAAGCTCCATATCGCCTAACACCCTTGCGAGGGGCAACTCAATTTCGTCAAGCAATTTTCGCTGGTTCGTTTCATCAAGCTCCTTTTCGAGCCTGTCACAGCAGACCGAGAAAAGGCAGGCGTTATGAAGACCCCCGTCATATTCGCCCTCTATTTCGGGAGCGGGGGTGCCGTACTCGCTTATAAGCCTTTCGGCGGAATAAGAGGAGGCAGACGGGTTTATAAGGTACGCCGCCAGCATCGCGTCAAAGACTACGCCGTCAATCCCGGGATATTGCTTATACAAATTCTTATAATCGTAAACCCTTTTTTTAATAGCTGCGTTAGTAAGGACTTTTTCAACCGTTTTTTCGTCGGCTTTTGCAACCTTGCCGTCAAAGATTAAATAATATTCGCCGTTTTCTGAATATATATCCGCCTTATTTGTCGGAGCGGAGTGTTCCGTCGCAACGGTGAATTTTTTGGAATCCGAAAAATCGAGAGCCGTCTGTATCTCAGAGCTGTCAGGCGTAAGTCCCATTTTTTCCATAAGCTTAAAAAATTCAAGACTTGTCATAAGCCGTGAAAGCCCCGAAGTATCGCGCGGTCTTGTTTTATAGGAGGAAATATCGGGGTTTATGGGAGCTGTCTTGCAGATTGTGCCGAGCTCGCGGCTTAAATAGGCGCTTTCCCTGCCGTCTGCAAGCTTTTTTCGCACGCCGTCCTTAATATCAATAGTATCGAGATTTTCATATATATAATCAATGCTGTGAAAGCGGGAAATAAGGTCTGTGGCGGTTTTTTCACCTACGCCCGCAACGCCCGGAATATTGTCGGACGAGTCGCCCATAAGACTTTTAAGCTCAATCATTTCGTCCGGAGTAAGCCCGTACTTTTGATAAAGCGCCGCCTTGTCGTAGTTTATAATTTCGGGCTTGCCCATCTTTGTGGCGGCAAGCAGAACCCTTGTGGAGTCGGAGATTAACTGCAAGGAATCGCGGTCGCCCGTGGCTATCACGCACTCGTCGCCGCTCTTTTCGCAAAGTGCGGCAAGGGTCCCCAAAATATCGTCCGCCTCGTAGGTCTCGCACTCGACACAGGTATAGCCCGCAAGGGTCAGCCACTCCTTCATAACAGGCAGCTGCTCTGCAAGCTCATTCGGCATACCCTTGCGCCCCGCCTTGTATTCGCCGTACATCTTGTGACGGAAGGTATGCGCCTTCAGGTCAAAGGCGACGGCAATGCCGTCGGGCTTTTCGTTCTCTGTAAGCTTGTTTAAAATATTAATAAAGCCGTAAACCGCATTTGTGTACCTGCCGTCCTTGGTAGTCAGCAGCTTAATGCCGTAAAACGCGCGGTTAATTATACTGTTGCCGTCAATTGCGAGCAGTTTCAAATCAAACGCCTCCAAAAAGCCATATATAAATTAAGTATACCATTTTTTTCTTCGTATGTCATTAATTTTTTTTAAATTATATCGCCTTTTTTAATTCGGCGGTTTGTCGCGGAAGGCTACAACCGGATATTAAATTGGATTATGTAGGGAACGGATTTATCCGTTCCGCGATTCAGACCGAGGAGTTATTGGGGCTTGTGTCGCGGGGGTGTTTAACAGCTTTCCGTCCTCGGAAAAGCGGGAGCCGTGGCAGGGGCAGTCCCAGCTGTGTTCGTTTTTGTTCCATTTAAGGGCGCACCCTAAGTGGGGACAGCGCTTAACGGTAGGAGTCAAAAGCCCGCCTACTGCGCTCATAGTGTTTAGGGCAAGCTGTTTTCTTAGAATATGCCTTGAGGGCGAGAAAACCTCTGCAAATTCGTTTTTCTTTCCGCTTATCAAATCGATCAGTATCTCCGCCGCGACCAAAGATGAAGTCATACCCCACTTGTTAAAGCCCGTCGCGACGTATAAATCAGGCGTATTTGCCGAGTAATTGCCGATATACGGCACGCCGTCAAGGGTTATGCAGTCCTGCGCCGCCCAGTTGTATTTTTCCTTGGCGGCGGGGTAATATTTTTCCGCAAAGGAGCGTATCTGCGCCCAGCCGCCGCTTTTTTTGCCTGTCCGCTTACTCTCTCCGCCGATTATTAGGAATTTCCCCGCACTTCTGAAGGAAAAGCCGGCCTCCGATTCGTCACGGTACATACCGTTAAGCGGCTGTGCGCCCAAAAACGCCGAAACATACGACCGCTTTTGATACATTTTAAGAAAATAACTGCCGTGCTTGTTAATAATCGGGAAATGGGTGGCGACTATAATTTTTTTCGCCTTAATTCTGCCGCCGTCACAGACCGCTGTAAGCCCTTTAAGCTCCTTTACGGCGGTGCTTTCGTATATTGTAAGCCTGCGTGAAATTTCGCTCAAAAATTTAAGGGGATTGAACTGTGCCTGAGAGGAAATTTTAACTGCGCCCGCCACCTTGAACGGCAGCTCGGTTTTTTCGCAAAGCTCTGCATTACAGCCTATTTTTTGAAGTGCGGCAACCTCTTTTTCAATTTTTTCGCGGTTATCAATCGAATAGATATAGGAATCCGTCTCCTTAAAATCACATTCTATATTTTTGCAGAGAGTCTTATACTCGTCAAGCGCCCTTTCATTTGCTCTTAAATAAAGCCTCGCCTTTTCGGCTCCGAACTCGTTTATAAGCCTGTTAAAAACCGCCCCGTGCTGAACCGTAATTTTCGCGGTCGTTCCTGCGGTTACCCCTCGGCAGACTGCCTCCCTTTCGGCAATAACGCAGTCGATACCCGCCTTTTTTAATTTGTAACCGCACAGTATTCCCGCAATACCGCCGCCTATTATCAGCACGTCGGTTTTAATATCTCCCTGCAGACGGGGGAATTTCGGCAGCTCTGCGGTATTTTCCCAAAGTGATACCATATTTTCGCCTCCTTGGTTAGTATTCCCGTAGGAGCGTTAATATTCTGTGTTAACAAACCTGCGGCTTTGCGAATAACATATAAATAGAATATTACATACAGCGGAGGGAAAACATATGGGTCTCACCAAAAGCTCGGTCGGAATCGGCGCGGTCGATTCAGGCCTTATTATAAAAAAGCAAAATCCAAGCGACAAGGTCGTGGCGCTGGCGGGCAATCCCAACGTCGGCAAAAGCACGGTATTTAACGCTCTTACGGGGCTGAATCAGCACACGGGAAACTGGCCCGGGAAAACCATTGCCAACGCCCAAGGGTATTGCAAAAGCGAAAAACATTCCTATGTACTGGTCGATATACCGGGTACATATTCGCTTATGGCGCACTCCGCCGAGGAGGAGTGCGCGCGGAATTTTATCTGCTTCGGCTCGCCCGACGCGGTGGCGGTGGTGTGCGACGCAACCTGCCTTGAAAGAAATATGAATTTAGTACTGCAAACCATCGAAATTTCATCAAATGTTATTGTGTGCGTAAACCTTATGGATGAGGCAAGGCGCAAAAAAATAAGCATAGATTTAAAAAAGCTTGAAGGACGCTTGGGCGTTCCCGTGATAGGGGTGACCGCGCGCAAAAAAAAGAGCCTTAAAAGGCTGTTGGATACGCTTGACCGCACCTTAGAGCACAAAGGGGAGAACGCTCCCTATAGGGTGAGATATTCAAACGAAATAGAAAAGGCGATAGCCCTTGTTGAGCCCGAGACTGCAAGGCTTTCAAGGGGTAAAATAAACAGCCGTTGGCTTGCGCTTAAATTACTTGACGGCGACCCTTCCTTAATTAAAGAAATCAACGCCAGCCAAGGAGAGGATTTTTTAAAAAATCCCGCCCTTTTCATAGCTCTCGAAAGGGCGAGGGAGGAGCTTAAAGAGGCGGGAATCGACTCCGAAAAATTTAAGGATCTGACGGTTTCGGCGCTTGTTGACGCCGCCGAAAAAATCTGCGGCGGTGCGGTTGTTTACGAAAAAAAGCAGTACGGCGGCAGGGATCGCCGCCTTGACCGACTGCTTACGGGTAAATATACCGCCTATCCGTTTATGCTGTTATTGCTCGGCTTTATTTTCTGGCTTACGGTTACGGGGGCAAATTATCCGTCTGAGCTTTTGTCCCGCCTTTTTGCCTTTATCGGGGATAAGCTTGACGCCGCCTTTGCCGCAATGAACGCGCCGTTATGGCTCCACGGCGCGCTTATCGACGGAGTTTACCGAGTGCTCAGCACCGTGGTTTCGGTAATGCTGCCGCCTATGGCGATTTTCTTCCCCCTCTTCACCCTGTTAGAGGACGCGGGCTATCTCCCGAGAATCGCTTACAACCTCGACCGCCCCTTTAAACGCTGTAACGCCTGCGGAAAACAGGCGCTTACTATCTGTATGGGCTTTGGGTGCAATGCGGCGGGCATTGTAGGCTGCAGGATTATCGATTCCCCGCGCGAAAGGCTGTTAGCTATACTTACCAACAATTTTGTGCCCTGCAACGGCAGATTCCCAATGCTTATTTCTATAATCACAATGTTTTTTGTAACAGGCGCGGCGGGGGGATTTTCCTCCGTAATATCCGCCGCGGCGATGACCCTTGCGATCGTCTTCGCGGTGGGTATGACCCTTTTGGTGACAAAGCTTCTTTCAAAAACTCTTCTAAAGGGTGTGCCGTCCTCCTTTACCCTTGAACTGCCGCCCTACAGAAAGCCGCAGATAGGCAGGGTGCTTGTACGTTCGGTATTTGACCGCACCCTCTTTGTGTTAGGCAGAGCCGCCGCTGTTGCTGCTCCCGCGGGGCTTATTATCTGGCTGATGGCAAATATAACGGTAGGTGGGAGCAGTCTTTTAAGCCTTTGCTCGTCTGCGCTCGACCCTCTCGGCCGCTTAATGGGGCTTGACGGCGTAATACTCCTTGCATTTATACTGGGCTTTCCTGCAAACGAGATTGTTGTGCCTATTATAATGATGAGCTATCTTTCAACAGGCACGCTCCAAAGTGCGTGGGGAACAGCTCAACTGCACGCTCTGTTTACTTCAAACGGCTGGAGCATGGTAACGGCGATATGCTTTATAATCTTTACCCTTATGCATTGGCCCTGCTCGACCACCCTTTTGACCGTAAAAAAGGAAACGGGGAGTCTTAAGTGGACGGCGCTCGCCGCAGTAATACCCACCGCCATCGGAATGTTGCTCTGTATGATGGTGAATTTTATTGCTACGGTAGTATTTTGAATCAGATGTAAAGCATTACTTTATAACCCAACAACGAATTGATAATTGTGCTTTTACTGTTATTTGTTATAATATAATTGTAAGCTTACAATAATTTAATTCGGGGTGAAAAAAATTGAAACTTAATATCGGAGATACAATAAAAGAGCTTCGTTTAAAGCGAAGCATTACTCAGGAGCAATTAGCCGCATATTTGGGCGTTACGCCGCAGGCAATTTCGCGTTGGGAATCAGGAAACGGATACCCTGATATTGAAATTTTGCCGAGCATTGCGGAATATTTTTGTGTTACTACGGACGCATTGCTCGGCATTAACCAGACGGAACGGGAAAAACGCCTTGCAGAAATACATTATGAAATAAAAGAATGGGAGGAATGTTTAGAAAATTTAAATCCAAAAGAAAAGGCTATATCAGCCGCACGTGGTTTCGCGGCGGAATTTCCGTCAGACGAAAGAATACAAGAATTTTTGGCGGATTCCATTTGCAGCGCTTATATGTGGGACGCCGATGTAAATATCGATATACTTAAAGAAGCCGAACGGATTTATAATACCTTAATCGAGGACACTAAAAGCGTTGATTTCCGAAACAGAATATTGAAAAGCCTTGCGGCATTATATTCCGTTGGATTTAAGGACAAATTTAAAGCCGATCAAGCCGTTTCGCGGTTGCCTAAACTAAAATATTGTCAAGAGGGTATTGCGTTTGGAATAGGCAATCTAAAGCAACAGCAGGAGTATATCAGCCTGTTGACAGAACATCTCGGAAACGCATTGGTTAATTATATTATAAATCTGCCAAACGGTTCTGAAACGTGGGACGGTAAAATCCGAATGTTGGAATGGATTATAGGATTATTCGATTATATTTACGGAGATAATCTGCTTTATAATCATTCCTTTATAGGATATGTTTACCGCGTTATCGCTACCTACAGGGTTGCACAGGAAAAGTATGAAGATACGCTCGATTGCCTTGAAAAAATGTGCGAGCATTACAGCTTGAAATGCGTTTCTAAGCAAGGCGATAAATTCACTTCTGTTTTTACAGATCAGCTTGCTTATCCCGAAATCGGCGAAAATTTTGACGATTTGCAGGTTCATAACGACGCGTGGTATGCGCTTAAAACTAAATTGGTTCAGGACAGATACAATCCAATCAGAAATACCGAACGCTTTAATATGATTGTAGATAAGCTGACACAGATTGCCGAATAAAAGCGTACGGTTGCCTTAAGCTAAAACTAAATAATACAAAGGCTCCCTCTTTGAAAGATTTGGGAGCCTTCTTTGCGGTCAGATATGATTATTACACCGCCTTTTCAATCTGCTTTTTAAGCTTGCCGATTATTCTTTTTTCAAGCCGTGAAATGTAGGACTGGGATATGCCCAATGCGTCGGCAACCTCCTTTTGGGTGTACTCCTCGTATCCGTTCATACCAAAGCGCATTTCCATTATCTGTTTTTCGCGCGGGGGCAGTCCTCCCACAAAGCGGAGCAGTAAAAATCTCTCGTCCTCCTGCTCGATTCCTCTGCCTATATCGTCGGCGTCGCTGCCTAACACGTCGGAGAGTAACAGCTCGTTGCCGTCCCAGTCGATATTGAGCGGCTCGTCGATTGAAATTTCGTTTTTCTGTGAGGAGCTTTTCCTTAAATACATTAAAATCTCGTTTTCAATGCACCTTGAAGCGTAGGTGGCAAGCTTGATATTACGTTCGGGGCAAAAGGTGTTGACCGCCTTTATAAGCCCTATCGTGCCTATTGAAATCAGGTCTTCGATATTTACGGCGGCAGAGTCGAACTTTTTGGCTATGTATACCACAAGCCGCAGATTATGCACAATAAGGGTGTCGCGGCTTTGCTCGCTGCCGTTTGTAAGCAGGCGCTGTTCCTCCTCTGCGGAGAGCGGGGGAGGAAGCGTCTCCGCCCCGTTTATGTAAAAGGTCGGTTTTACTATGCCGATTTTAAGGAGAAGAATATATAAAAGTGATTTGATTTTCATTGTATCCACCCTGTTCAGATAAATATTTCGGGATTTACTATCGCCTGATAGTCGTCCTTAAGCGGCGCTTTTGATACCGCCAATATCGGCTTGGCAAGCCTTACCGTGCGCTCGCCGTCGGTTATAACAGCGCTGTCGCACCTAAAGCCGTCGAGCGCACCGCCGCCCGATACCGTACTGCACGGCAATATTCGGTAACGGCTTTTAAGTCTTATATCGCTTTCGGGACTGTCCGAGCCTAAAAGAGCCTTAACATATTCGCTGTCGGCTATTATCACCTCACTGCCGCTAAGGCAGTCCTTAACCGAATTGCCCGTGTCCACTATTCCTTCCATAGTCACGCTTTTTTCCGCCGCCGTGACGGTAATCTCGCACCGCTCGGCGAATTTAGAGTCTTTGGAAAATATCGCCGACAAAAGCATAAACAGCAGATATGCAATAACCGAAACCCCTATCAAAACTGCGGGAGAAATATCAAAGTATACCACCGAGTTTACCACCGTCATACCCTTAGGCTTTAAAAGGGTATATATCGCCGTCATAATTCCGCCGTAGCCGCAGGTCACAAGAAACAGCACGCCCGCTCCGCGCAGAAAACGCTTTGCACTTTTAAAACCGAAGACACATAGAACCATAACCGCGCATACCGCCGCTCTGTAAAGAGCGCCGATAAAAATACCGAAATTGGGGGCGAATATGCAAAGCGAGGAAAGCCCGCCTATCGCCGCCGCCGCTAACTGGCGCCAAAGGGGAGGCTTAAGGCGCAAAATCGCCGCGGAAGCTTTAAGCAGAAAATAATCCACTATAAAATTAAGTATCACAAGAATATCCGCGTAAACTACCAACGGCACCGCCTCCCGAGCATTTTAATTATACGCCTTTTAAGGCGAGAATTATGTCGGATAACGGCCGTGAAAAATACATTTTTTTAGAATTTGGCGCAAAAAATCAGCCGACCTGCAAATCAGAAAAAAGCAGTCCGACTGATTTCATTTTTTTGTTTCTTAAAGCACCACGGAAATACCAATGCCCAGCGCGCCGCCGCCGACGTGGCAGGAAATGCTTAAGGGCAGGGCGTTAAGCTCAATTTCAAGGTCGGGGAAACGCTCCTTAACCTGCGCCTGCCATTCCTTTCCGACCTCTATATCTCCCGAATACGCGGCACGTATTTCAATTTTTTTGCCCGCAAAACGGGTGTTGAGGTCGTTCTCGATACCGTCAAGCATCGCCTCAACCGCCGCCTTCATTCCGCGAACCTTTTTATAAGCGTCCAGCTTGCCGCCCTGAATCTGCAAAACCGGCTTAATGCCTAAGAGCGTGCCTATCGCCGCGCCCGCCGCTGTAACTCTGCCGCTCTTTTTAAGGTGTTCAAGGGTGTTTACCGAAACGTAAATGCTCTGCTCGCTTGCCTCTTTTTCGGCAAAGTCGGCGATTTCCTCGGCGGAAAGCCCGTCTTCTGCCTGCTTTACGGCGTTAAAAACCGAGGAGTAAAGGGTGACCGAAATTCTTTTATTGTCAACCACAAGCACGCGCCCGTCATACTCCGTGGCGAGCGCCCGTGCGGTCTCGCAGGTGCCGCTTAAGCCGCTTGACATCGGGAAGTACACAACCGATTCATAATCCTTTAAAATATCGTCCCACATTTCGGTAAGGGAGGCGGGGGAGGGCTGTGAGGTGGATACCTCCGCGCCCGAATCGAGAACCTTAAAAAACTCGCCGTATGACATTTCGCCGTATTCGATATATTCCTTGCCGTTTACGGCAAAGGGCATTTTTAAAAGGTATATTCCGTTTTCCTTTGCGGTTTCGGGGGTTATTCCGCTGTTTGTATCGGTCATAATAGCAGTTTTATTCATTCTTATCTCCGTTCCGCCTTATAAGGCTTAATACTAATAATCAACCTATTACAACCATTTTATTTCTTTTAGAGCTGTTTGTCAATACAAAAAAGCCTGATTCCAGGATTTTGATATATCGGTCTATGCCGTGACAGCTGCGCTTTCCTCGGTGCTTTCTTTTTTCGCGGCTTTATTTTCTCTTACAAAAATCGCCTTAAATACGGTTCGTACAAGGGGCTGTATAAAGAAGAGCTGGCTGAAAAACGCAAAGGGAAAATTAAAGCAGACAAGCTTCAGCCAATCGGCGAGCAGGCTTATTATATTGAATCCGCCTTGATAATTATAGTAAAGAAAAGCGGCGATAAGGCTCATTGAAGGACACATAATTCCGACGGTTGCGCAAATAATCGCGGTTTCAAAAAGCACGGGGTGGGTAGTGCGCGGGTCAAAGCATTTCGCGGCGAGCTTAAAGGAAAGCGGCGCGCCGAGTATGTTTTCGAGA
The DNA here is from genome assembly GCA_051880535.1 of Acutalibacteraceae bacterium. Lineage (GTDB taxonomy): Bacteria > Bacillota > Clostridia > Oscillospirales > Acutalibacteraceae > UBA737. The sequence goes on from JBJEOD010000457.1 coordinate 17,041, forward strand.
GTATAGGCGAAAACAAATTCAATAAGCAGCACCGCCCAGATGGGAACAGGTCTGCCGAGCACGGGAACGCCGCCCATTTTGTTTATCGCGGAAATAACGCCGTTTTCTCCCGTAAGCTCCATAAACATATTCCCGTGAATAACGTACAGGCTGTAAAATACATAGGCGTGAACGGTTATCACTACGGTGATAAGGGCGAAAATCATTCTTTGCAGTTGGTTTTTTGGCATAATTAAACTCCTTTTCGGGCAAACAAAAAACACATGCCTGTAAATCCGTTCCGTAATCAGATTTACGCACCCAGAGGTGCCACATGTGTCGTTTTATTGCTCATATTAATTTTTAGGCTGACGGGTTCGACTCCCGTCAGCCTAAGTATTATAGCACCGCGCCGAAAAAATTTCAAAGCTTTTTTTGCGTAAGCTATTATATTTGTTTATAATTATACACCCCACAGAAAAATGCTGTTGACTTAATTAGGAAAAGTATGTAAAATAATAGGGCTGGAACAGCCGTAGCCTACGGCTGTAAAGATTAATTTACGGGAACGGCGATTTAAGATGTCAGACAGCAGGGAATGGTATAAAAAGGGGTTACGAGACGGCATACCCATTGCGCTCGGCTACTTCGCGGTGGCGTTTACCCTCGGAATAGTTGCAAAAAAAGCGGGTCTTACCGCGTTTCAGGCGGGGCTTGCCTCGGCGCTTACAAATGCCTCGGCGGGCGGATACGCGGGCTTTACATTGATAGCGGCGTCGGCGGGATATTTAGAGGTTGCGCTTACAGAGCTTACGGTCAACGCGCGGTATCTTTTAATGTCCTGCGCGCTTAGCCAGAAGCTTTCGCCCCAAACCTCGCTTTTGCACCGCCTGCTTGTGGCGTTTGACGTGACCGACGAGATTTTCGGTATCTCGGTCTCGGTTACGGGCACGCTTAATCCGTTTTATAATTACGGTGCTATGACCGTGGCGATACCCGGCTGGGCGCTGGGTACGGTTTTCGGCGTGATTACGGGCAACATACTGCCCGCAAGCCTTGTGAGCGCCTTAGGCGTGGGACTTTACGGAATGTTCCTTGCTATCATTATACCGCCCGCCAAGAAAAACAGGGTTATCGCGGGGTTGGTGGTTATTTCAATGGCGGCAAGCCTCGCCTTTGCAAAGCTCCCCCTGATTTCCTCTGTATCGTCGGGAATGAGGATTATTATTTTAACGGTTGCTTTATCCCTCGCGGCGGCGGTGCTTTTCCCCGTAAAGGAGGAAGAAGATGCAGCATAATGTTTATATATACATATTTATAATGGCGGCGGTCACCTTTTTAATCCGCGCTCTGCCCCTTACTCTGATTCGCAAAAAAATTACAAATAAAACCCTGCGCTCCTTTCTTTACTATGTGCCGTATGTCACCTTGGCGGTTATGACCTTCCCCGCGATAATCGAGGCTACAAACAGCGTTTGGTCGGGGCTTGCCGCCCTTGCTGTCGGGGTACTGCTCGCCTATTTCGGCGTAAGCCTTTTCGGTGTGGCGGTTTGCTCTTGCATTACTGTGTTTATAATCGAGCTTATAATTTTATAAAAATCAAAAGCCAACCGCGAGGGTTGGCTTTAATAATAGGCTTAAAACATTACTTTAATATTTTGATTTTGGATATTAGGGGCAGCTCCTTTGCCTTGCCCTGTGCGGCATAAATAATACCCATAATTGAGAAGATTGGGAAAATAAGCGAAACAAGACCTGTAACAATGCTTACAACCCAGTAAATCGGAGTGAACACCGCGCCGCCGACTATCGTAATCTGTATTAAAAGCTTTAAAACTCCTATCAATACCGCGCGAGCTACTCCGAAGGCGACCTCGCCTATTAAAAGCACCAGCCCCTGATTGGCGTGAAAACGTGCGAATTTTGATTTTGGAGCGGCAAGAAGCGGTACCAGCACCAAAATTCCGATATAGGAAAGAAGCGCGAACACCTTATTATCCTCAATGTCCATACGGTCAAATTCGTAGGTCTTGTCCTCTGAGCTTGCGTATTCGTTGAATTTTTCGCCGAAATCGTTTCCGACGGGAGCTGAATATGTATTTTGCGAGGCTCCGCTCCAATTGGAGCTCTGCTCCGTCTTGGGCTCGGGGTTGTTTCCTATAAATTCGGCGTCTTCCGATGTTCTTGCATCCGCCGCCTTGCCGCAGAACGGGCAAAATTTGTCGCTTTCTTTTAGCTCTTTTCCGCAATTGGTGCAAAATGCCATTTAAAATTCCTCCCCTGTGTATTATGCTTTGATTTTACCATTAAATCCCGATTATTGCAAGGGTTATTTTATAAAACTCCAAGCCACACCGCCGCAATAAGCAACTCCGCCTGCGCTGCGGTAATAAGCGGCAGACCTATCATAAAATGTTTATGCAGGGTTTTGTGGCGAATAATCCTCATTGTTATATACATAGCCGCGCTTCCTCCAAAGGCGGAAAGCAAAAACAGCGTGCTTTCCTTTATACGCCATTTGCCTTTTTTTGCGCGGGCTTTATCCGCCGCACATACAATTACCGATATTAAGCTTACGGCAATAAAATAAAGCAATAAATATTTATATTTGTTTTCCAAAGCAATCACCTTTATTATTATACACCCTTGTCAAGCGTAAAGCAAAGCGGCGTAAAATATTTTAAAAAAACGTCTTTTTTGGATAGACAAAACGGTTGGTATGAGTTATAATTACTGTGTATATAATTATTTTCAGCGGAGGTTACTATGGAAAAGGTTTTAGTCCTTGATTTCGGCGGTCAGTACAATCAGCTTATCGCCAGAAGGGTAAGAGAAAACAATGTTTATTCCGAAATTCGTCCCTATACCGCTCCGATTGAGGAGATCGCGGCGGCGGGCTACAAGGGAATAATTTTAACTGGAGGGCCTAAAAGCGTTTACGGCGAAAACGCCGTGTTATATTCAAAAAAGCTTTTTGAGCTCGGAATACCGATTTTAGGTATCTGCTACGGCGCACAGCTTATGTCGCATATGTTAGGCGGCGTGGTCGAGGCGGGTGCCAGCGAATACGGCAAGGTCGAGGTTAAGGTGGATAGCAAAAGCAAGCTTTTTGCCGATATTCCCGCTAAAACCGTCTGCTGGATGAGCCATACCGATTATATTAAGCAGATTCCCGTCGGCTTTAAGATTATCGGAAAGACCGACGTATGTCCCGTCGCCGCTATGGAAAACGCGGCGGACAGACTTTATGCGGTGCAGTTCCATCCCGAGGTTATGCATACTCCGCTGGGCTCGCAGATGATAAGGAACTTCCTTTACAATGTTTGCGAATGTAAGGGCGAGTGGACTATGTCCTCCTTCACAGCCCGAACTATCGAGAGCTTAAAGAACAAAATCGGCGATAAAAAGGTGCTTTGTGCCCTTTCGGGCGGGGTTGACAGCTCAGTTGCCGCGCTTCTGCTTCACAGGGCGGTAGGGGATAACCTCACCTGCATTTTCGTTGACCACGGACTCCTGCGCAAGGACGAGGCAAAGCAGGTAAACGACCTCTTTAAGGGGACGTATAATATTAATCTTATTTCAATCGACGCGTCAGAGCAGTTTTTGGGACAGCTGCGCGGCATAAGCGAGCCTGAGCAGAAGCGTAAGATTATAGGCAGGGAGTTTATCCGCGTTTTTGAGGCCGAGGCTAAGAAAATCGGCAAGGTCGATTACCTTGTTCAGGGTACGATTTACCCCGACTGTATTGAATCCGGCGTCGGCGACGCCGCGCTTATAAAGAGCCATCACAATGTAGGCGGACTTCCCGACCACGTTGATTTTGACGAGATTATAGAGCCTCTGCGCGACCTGTTTAAGGACGAGGTTCGCAAGGTAGGCCTTGAGCTTGGTATGCCCGAAAATATGGTGTACCGTCAGCCCTTCCCGGGACCGGGTCTCGGTGTCAGAATTATCGGTGAGCTTACAAGGGAGAAAATCACCATTTTGCAGGACGCGGACGCAATTTTCCGCGAGGAAATCGCAAATGCGGGGCTTGACCGCGAAATCGGACAGTACTTTGCCGTGCTTACAAATATGCGTTCGGTCGGCGTAATGGGTGACTTCAGAACCTACGATTACACCGTCGCTTTAAGAGCAGTTATGACCAGCGACTTTATGACTGCGGACTGGGCGAGAATCCCCTACGACGTCCTTGATGCCGCCTCCCGCCGCATAGTAAACGAGGTAAAGGGAGTAAACCGTATAGTCTACGACATAACCTCCAAACCTCCGGCCACAATTGAGTGGGAATAAAATAAATAATGCCCGAAAGCCTTGAAATCACAGGGTTTTCGGGCGTTTTTGTTTTGTCATCGTACCACATTCGTACCATTATTCGCTATCACTCTGCTATCATAGCACATATTCCGTAAGGATTTCCGCTATCTCACTTTGCTTGTTTGGGTACAAATGCGAATATGTATTAAGCGTTGTTTTTATATCTTCGTGACCTAACCGCTCACTTATAGAAAGCGGAGAAACGCCTAACTCAATTAAATGGCTTGCGTGGCTGTGGCGTAGTTCGTGTACCTTGATTTTGCGCACGCCGGAGATCTCGCAATACTTGCGCATATCTCTATGTAGTGATGTTTTACTTGATGTAAATAATCTGTTTGCAGGGTTGTATTCGTACAAATGCCCTGCATATTCTTTTATCATTTCCATTATCGGAACGGGCAACGCAACAATGCGTTTACTCTTTTCCGTTTTGGTTTTCTTTGTTGTCTGCTCACCGTCAACAACAGCAAGGCTTTTATTGATTGATACGGTGCATTTATCAAAGTCAAAATCATTCAGCGTAAGGGCAAGCAATTCCCCCATACGCATACCGCTATAAAAGAATAAATTAAATATTGTATAGGCGTTTATGATATAATTAAATTTAAATCAGAAAATGTGCAACTATCCTCATTAAAAATACGCTATATAGGGTGAAGGCCTTACAAAACAATCTATTAAAGGAGGTCAAGGCTTTTGGAAGATGACAAGATTGTTCAGCTTTATTTGAATCGTGATGAAAGCGCAATTCAATTTTCATCTGAGAAATATGGTTCCCGCCTACGAGCATTATCCCTGGGCATTACTTCAGATTTTCACACATCTGAGGAGTGTGAGAATGATACATACCTGCAGGCATGGAATCTCATTCCTCCCAATGAACCAAGAACATTCCTATATGCTTTTCTTGCTCGTATTACTCGGCACATTTCTATCGATCGCTGCCGCAAACGTGCGAGTTTGAAACGTGAAGGATACATTATGGAACTGGGCGAAGAAATGGAAATGTGCCTTCCTGCATCGGATGATGTTGAAAGCAGAATTGCTGAAGAAGAGCTTGGAAAAGCAATCAGCAACTATCTTCACACGATTTCGCAGGAAAAGCGGGTAATCTTTGTACGCAGATATTTTTATCTGGATTCTATCGCAGAAATAAGTAAAAGATGCACCATTACCGAAAGTAAGGTAAAATCATCACTCTTCCGAACTCGCAATGATCTTCGGGATTATTTAATTAAGGAGGGTTACACACTATGAAAAAAGAAAAAGCATTAAGTATTATGGAACACATTGATTCCGATATTATTGATGAGGCTGATGCCTATAAAAGAACAAAGAAAAAGAGCACCTGGGTCAAGTGGGGTGCGATGGCGGCTTGTCTATGCCTTGTAGTTGCGGGAACTTTTGGAACGAACGACCTTTTCAAAAATAGAGATATCGTAATGGACGGCTCTGTAGGGAAAAACGAGGTAATCTCAGGCAATTCATCTATAAGTGAAACTCAAAAATCAGCGAATGCCGACACAGGGATCCATATTCCGGCTGTTGAACTGCCCGACACTACTGCCGGAGTTGAGTTTGATATGATTGGTCTTGTCGTTTATAACGGAGGCATCTACACACAGGCAGAGAACTATTATGGTGCTGAGGCACTGAAAATTGACAATCTAATCGGGAAATATCTGGGCTATGCTACGGGTTCCATTAACGAGTGGTCAACGCAAGAGGATTACGCTGAGGAGTTTGCGTCTTCAGTTACGGGAAAAGTGTATGAAGTCATCGGCTATGATACCGATTTCCGCGTGTGTATACGGGAAGAGGTGGAAGATGAGAACGGAGGAAAGCAACTGTATATTCAGTTCCTTGATCGTTTGAACGGAATTACGCTGACAACCGGCGAAGATTTATTTGAGACCAGACTTCATCTTCGTGATCGGATTGCAACAATTCAGTGGCAAAGCCACGATGACTGGAATTATGCCAGAGGCAATATTCAAAATGCCGCCATTGATGCTGACCTTTGGGAAGAATTCCTTAATCAGGTCGACAAAGGTTCTTTTGTGTGTACTTGGGATCCTGAAATATCAAACAACACCGTCTATGATACAGAAAATCAGGCACATATTATTCTCACCATGGAAGATGGAACCGTGGTTCGTATTCGCTTGATCGAGGGCGGCTATGTTGGTTATGATGCTTTAGGGTATTACTTTGTACAAATTCCCAGTGAGATTTTTGACTCTGTATTCACTGCCTGCGGTGGGAATAAATAATTGTAAGTTTTGCTAATTTACCCGATATGATATGGTATACTTGCGGCTGTCCTTTGTGGGACGGTCGCATTTGTTTTCATGAATTTTATATACTATTCATCCCTATTTTTCTCTTTTTTCATCGCGGAATTGAAATATTACCTAAGCTGTACTATACTATAATAAACCGTAAGGAATTATTCAACGAGTTGATAGCAATAGAGCGCTTTTATAAGTTTTGCATCCATCTGCATTGCTGCTTCGTAAACAGCATTGCGTAGCAATTGCCCGTCATCAGAAAAGAAACGTTCGTCACTTTTCAATACATCTAAAA
>JBJEOD010000458.1:0-4195 GCA_051880535.1 Acutalibacteraceae bacterium
GCTCTTTTCTTCCTCGCCGCCGATGTAGGGGATAACGTTATCTACCATTTCGGGCCATCTTTCAAAGGTCTTGCCAGCGCCCGAAATTGCCTGATAGGTGCAGACAAGCACCTTTTCAATTCCGTATTTTTCGTCCAGCGGATAAAGGGCGGGAACATAGCTTTGAAGCGAGCAGTTGGATTTAACCGCGATAAAGCCGCGCTTTGTACCGAGACGCTTTCTCTGCGCCGTAATAATCTCGGCGTGGTCGGCGTTTATTTCGGGAATAATCATCGGCACGTCGGGAGTAAAGCGGTGGGCACTGTTGTTGGAGATAACGGGACATTCGTGCTTGGCGTACTTTTCTTCAAGAGCCTTAATCTCGTCCTTTTTCATATTTACTGCGCAGAAAACGAAATCAACAGCGGCGGTGATTTTCTCAATGTCCGCCTCGGCGTCAAATACGTTCATAGCCTTTAAATTCTCGGGTATCGGAGCCTTCATAGCCCAGCGCTTGCCGATAGCCTCCTCATAGCTTTTGCCCGCCGAGGAAGAGCTTGCCGCGAGTGCGGTGACGTTAAACCACGGATGGTCGTGGAGCAACAGCGCAAAGCGCTGACCCACCATTCCCGTGGCACCTATGATACCTACATTATACTTTTTCATTTGTAATACATTCCTTTCACAAGCATTTTTGCAAATTCGGGCTTGATATATATTGAAAATTGCAATATAATTAAACCGTTGCGTAAAAGAATTACTTCTGACGAATATTCTTTTACCATTTATCATAACATTGCAAATAATGTTTGTCAATTTATTTTATGCGAAAAATGAAGGAAAGTTTTATATTATTATGAAAACAAGCGATTTTTTTTACGATTTACCCGAGGAGCTTATCGCCCAAACGCCGTCAGAGCCGCGAAATATGTCAAGGCTTATGGTTTTGTCGAAAACCGATGGAGCTATCACCCACAGCCATTTTTACGATTTGCCGAAATTTCTTAAAAAGGGCGACTGTCTTGTGCTTAACGACACCCGTGTCCTGCCCGCAAGGCTTTACGGCGTAAGGGAAGACACAGGCGCGGTTGTGGAGTTCGTTTTACTTCGCCAGCATGGAAACAAGCTTTGGGAATGTCTTGCGGGACCCGGCAAAAAAGCGAAGACAGGATATAAATTCAAATTTTCCGATAAGCTGTCGGCAACCGTTACCGACGTGCTTGAGGACGGCAACCGTATGATTGAGTTTACCTGTGACGGCGATTTCTTCGCGGTGCTTGACGAGGTAGGTCAGATGCCCCTGCCGCCCTATATTAAAGAAAAGCTTAAGGATAAGGAACGTTACCAGACCGTATATTCAAAGGAGGCGGGCTCCGCCGCCGCGCCTACAGCCGGACTGCATTTTACGAATGAAATGCTTGAAGAAATTAAAAATATGGGGATTAATATCGCCTATGTGACCCTTCACGTGGGGCTGGGCACCTTCAGACCTGTAAAGGTCGAGGAGATTACCGACCATAAAATGCACTCCGAGCACTATTACATTCCCGAGGAGACCGCCCGAATTATCAACGAAACCAAGCAAAACGGCGGCAGGGTTATTTGCGTGGGCACAACCTCCTGCAGAACGCTTGAAAGCTGTGCTGAAAAATACGGCGAAATTCGCGCTTGCTCGGGAGATACCGACATATTTATTTACCCGGGTTTTAAATTTAAGGCTATGGACGCGCTTATCACTAATTTCCACCTGCCAGAAAGCACGCTTATAATGCTGGTTTCCGCCTTTGCGGGGTACGAAAACACAATGAACGCCTACAATACCGCCGTCAAAGAAAAATACAGATTTTTCAGCTTCGGCGATGCGATGCTTATTGTTTAAATGAAGAATTAAGGAGTAATAAATGTACAGACTTTTAAAGCAAGAGGGAATCTCCAGACGGGGCGAGTTTATCACAAACAGAGGGACGGTGCAGACCCCTGCGTTTATGAACGTCGCGACGGCGGCGGCTATCAAGGGCGCGGTGTCCGCAGAAGATTTGAAAACGCTCGGCTGTCAGGTAATGCTTTCAAACACCTATCATCTGCACGTACGTCCCGGCGATGAAATCATTAAGGAGTGCGGGGGACTGCACAGCTTTACAACCTGGGACGGTCCCATACTTACCGACAGCGGCGGCTTTCAGGTCTTTTCGTTAGCAAGCCTTCGCAATATCGCCGAGGAGGGCGTTACCTTTGCCTCCCACGTTGACGGCAGACGAATTTTTATGGGACCTGAGGAAAGTATGACCATTCAGTCAAATTTAGGTTCTACAATAGCTATGGCATTTGACGAGTGCGTGGAAAACCCCGCCGAGCATTCCTATGCAAAGCAGTCCTGCGAAAGGACAACCCGCTGGCTTATCCGCTGTAAGGAAAAAATGGCAGAGCTTAATAAAAGAGAGGATACGGTCAACCCCGAGCAAATGCTGTTCGGAATCAATCAGGGCTGTACCTATAGGGATCTTAGAGTCGAGCATATGAAGCGTATTGCCGAATTAGAGCTTGACGGCTACGCAATAGGCGGTCTTGCGGTCGGAGAGCCTACCGAGGTAATGTACGATATTATTGAACACGTCACGCCCCATATGCCGCAAAATAAAATCCGTTATTTAATGGGTGTGGGAACGCCCGCTAATATTTTAAACGCAGTTGAGCGCGGGGTTGATTTGTTTGACTGCGTAATGCCCAGCCGCAACGCTCGCCACGGTCATTTATTTACCTCAAAGGGAATTATTAACCTCAATAATAAAAAATACGAAACCGATATGTCGCCTATTGATGACGAATGCGGCTGTCCCGTTTGCAAAAGGTACAGCAGGGCGTATGTCAGGCATCTTCTTAAAAGTCAGGAAATGCTCTCACAGCGGCTTGCGGTAATGCACAACCTTTGGTTCTACAATCACCTTATGGAGGACATAAGAAACGCGCTTGACAAGGGTGAATTCGCCCGCTTTAAGGCGGAAAAGGAAATAATTCTCTCAACAAGGATATAATTTACTTGCAAATTAGGAAATAATAGGATATAATAATTGCATTAGTTATTTGGAGGGTAAGTTTAATGAATTTCAGTTTCTACACCTTGGAGGCATCGTCCGCCGCGTCTGGAACGTCGGGCGGCGGTATGCAGAGCATAATCGTAATGGTTATATATCTTGCCGTGATCTTCGGCGTCATGTATCTTCTGCTTATCCGCCCCCAGCGCAAAAAGCAGAAGGAAGAAAAAAAGATGCGCGAAAACCTTATGGTGGGCGACGATATAGTCACTATAGGCGGGATTTACGGACGCGTTATTTCTCTTAAGGAGGATACAATCGTTATCGAGTCGAACAGCGACCACAGCAAGCTTACAATTGCGCGCTGGGCGCTTCAGAGCAATCTTACGGTTCACGACGATACGGCGTCTAAATAAAACTAATAAGAATAAGTTTTGTCCCTCCTGAATATAATTTACTGTTCGGGAGGGATTTTTATGGGAAAAGACGCGCTTGCAGGCGCAGGAAAAAAGGCTTATATAAGCTATATTAAAGGGATGGCGGTCGTTATATTAGTAACGGCGGTCTTTATCTTGCTGTTTGCGCTTGTTATGTATTTATCGGGCGGCGCGGCAAAATACGCCGCGGTTTTCGCCACGCTCTCAGCGGCGGCAGGCAGCTTTGCGGGCGCTTACTGCACCGCGAAAAGTAAGGGAAGTAAGGGTTGGCTTGCAGGCGCGGTAATCGGCGGTGTTACCTTTGTGCTGATTACCCTTATCTCGCTAATTCTTAACCGCGGCGGGGTCACGCTCAACACACTTTTTCATTTTATTATAATAATGCTTTCGTCCCTTATCGGAGGTATCGTGGGCGTAAGCAAGGGAAACAGTCATAAGTATATATAAAAGCTCAATTTTAATATCTTTTGCTCCCTTATTATAATGCTCGGTGTAAGCTTAGCATAAGGGAGCTTTTTTGTTGAATATTAAATTACCTTTTGTCAATAATATCTCTTGACAATTATAGGACTTTGATTGTAAAATATATAATGTATTTTTATGTGCATTATTTAACTAAATGTTGATTGTATTAATATCGGCTGTGCTTAACCGATATATTTTCATACATAAAAAAATATAAAAAATTTGGAGGATAGCTTTTTAATGAGTGAAACAAACACAAAAGAAAACAACGGAAAGGATTCG
>JBJEOD010000459.1:0-4189 GCA_051880535.1 Acutalibacteraceae bacterium
GTGCCGATTATTAATTGTCAATACCCTATCGCAAATTTTTTTATTTTTGCGTGATTTTTTGTATAATATATAAAATTTTAACTTTTCTTAAATACAATTAAATAAAAAACTTGCATTAAATCGGTTTTTGTATTATAATATAATTTGTAACTGATTACATTTATATGCAGCGCTCTGTTTTTAAACAATATTTATCCCGGCAGTTCCTGCATACATACATCACGTAAAAAGGAGTATATATGAATATTAAAGAGATAGCAGCATTATGTGATGTTTCAACAACGACCATTTCAAGAGTTATAAACAATGACCCTCGGGTAACTCAAAAAACACGTTCACATGTTAAAAGCATCATGAAAAAATACAACTATACGCCAAATGCCTTTGCCCGCGGGCTGAGTCTTAATTCCATGCATATGATTGGCATACTATGCACAAATATTGATGATCCGTATTATGCCAAAGCAACCTCCCTTATTGAATCAGAAATAAAGAAACACGGTTATAACAGTATTTTAGGATGTACCGGAAACAAACTGGAAGACAAAATAAAGCATTTGGATTTATTGCTGAAAAAGAGGGTGGATGCCATTATACTTATCGGTTCTGCCTTTCGCGAAAATACTGAAAATGACCATCTCAGGAACGCCGCCAAACAGTCTCCCGTTATAATTATCAACGGATTGGTTGAAATACCCGGAGTTTACTGCGTTCTATGCGATGAAAAAGAAGCAATGATTCAAAATGTGCGTCTGCTTACCGAACAGAACAAGCGCAATATTATGTATGTTTACGACGTTTTGACATACAGCGGACTGCAGAAACTCAGCGGTTATCGCAGCGGACTTGAATTATACGGTATAAAAAAGGAAATATCCGTTTCTGTGAAAATCGGAGCAGACATCAATGAAATACGAAATACCGTAACAGATGCTTTAAAATCATTCCCGGAAACAGACGCCATTATCGCCTCGGAAGACTTTCTTGCTATCGGTGCTCAGAAGGCTATGGCTGAATTGGGACAGAATCTGCCGTTAATCGGTTTTGACAATTCCCGCTATGCCCAGTGTGCAACCCCTTCGCTGACAAGTGTGGATAATATGCTGGACTCAATATGCCCGATTGCCGTTCAACTGTTAATAGATTTGCTGAACGGGAAAAAAGTTCCGAGAAAGATTATAATGCCTACCGAACTGATTGAACGGGAAACCTTCGTTACTGAAAAATCAAACATCGAATAAAAGTAATAACGGCATAGCCAAGGCTATGCCGTTATTCTATATAAAAAAACTATGGTTTTGCCACCTCCCTCGTCAGAGGGAGACACTGATTTCTGCAAATTTCCTTTAACTCGACAGCCCCCGATTGTAAGGAAACGCAAGCCCTACAGATCCCTTATTTTCGCATCAACTGTATTCTCTACAAAAATATAGCTCCGTCGGTTGACACCCTTTTCGTCGGTGTAAAAAATTTTGCCTGTGACCGCGGTAACAAGATTTTAGGTTTCTCTTAAAACCTCTTACCCGCGCTTTGTTATTTTTTCTTTAAGAAATGCTGCGACGTTTGCGATATTTTTTAAATCTCCGTATCCGCCGCACAAAGGAGCTTGAAGACGCTTTTTCTCCCTATGAGGTTGCCAAAAAGCACGCATAATTAAATACGTTACAGCGTTACTCCGTCTTTAAAAATGGCGAGATCGTGCTTATCAAGCTTTTCGGATTTTGATTTTTTTATACCGGAGGATATTTCGATAATCAACTCAAACAGCTCGTCTTTAAGCCCTTCAAGCGAAGCACCTGACAACACCTTTCCCGCATCAAAATCAATCCAGTTTTTTTTCTTTTCATAGAGTGCGGAATTACTTGATATTTTCACGGTCGGAACCGGACAGCCGAACGGAGTGCCCCGCCCCGTTGTAAACAGCACAATATGTGCTCCCGACGCCGCTAAGGCGTTTGAAGCGACTAAATCATTTCCCGGTGCTTGCAGCAGTGACAGTCCTTTTTTTGCTATCCTATCGCCGTAGGACAATACATCTTCAACAGGTGAGCTGCCGCCTTTTTGTACGCAACCGAGTGACTTATCCTCAAGCGTAGTAATTCCTCCCGCTTTGTTTCCCGGAGAGGGATTCTCGTCTGTTTTTTCACCGTATCGCATAAAATACTGTTTAAAGTTATTGATAAGATCAACTGTTTGCCCGAACTGTTTTTCCGTGCGGCAACGGTTCATTAAAATTGTTTCGGCACCGAACATTTCGGGTACCTCGGTCAAAACAGAGCTGCCGCCCTGACGTATAAGCTTATCGGATACAGCGCCCAAAAGAGGATTAGCGGTGATTCCGGAAAATCCGTCCGAGCCGCCGCATTTAAGCCCGATAACAAGGTCGGAAACCGGGCACGGTTCACGACGGAAGCCGTCGGCAAATCGGCACAGCTCTTTTACAAGCCTTTCTCCTTCGGCAATTTCATCCTCGTATTCCTGACAAACCATGAATTTTACACGCTGTTCGTCGTAATCGCCGAGCAGCTTTTTTAATTCGCCGATATTTCCGTTTTCACACCCAAGACCGACAACCAATACAGCCGCCGCGTTGGGATGATGTATCAGTCCGCAAAGGAATTTAAGGGTATTTTCCTGATCAGCGCCTAATTGAGAACAGCCGTACGGATGGCAATAAGAAAAAATTCCGTCAATATTTTCTGTCTTATATTTTTGAACTTCAGCCTCAATTGCGCGGACTACGGCATTGACACAGCCAACCGTCGGAATAATCCATACCTCATTACGTATTCCTGTTTTGCCGTCTTTACGCCTGTACCCCATAAAGCTTTCGCTTTTTTCAGGTTCGGGATCTTTGAAGTCCGGCCTGTATTCATAGGACAGCAAATTTCCGAGATTGGATTTTACATTATGTGTGTGAACATGGCTTCCTGCTTTAATTTTGCATTTTGCTTGTCCGATCGGGAAACCGTATTTTATGACATCTTCACCCTCGGGAATATCAATAAGGGCAAGCTTGTGCCCCGCTGGGACATCAGTCACAGCTGTAACTAGCTCATTTTCAATACTAATTCGGTCATTTGCCTTTATGTCGCAGACAGCGACAGCGACATTATCTTTATTATGTATTTTAACAGCCTTCATAATCTCACTCCAATACAGTTTTTAAAGCGGCGGCGGTATCAGACTTTATACGTCTGAGCCAATCTGAAACGGTTTGTATAAAGCCATCGTATTTTGTCAAATCCTCGCCCCAGAAAGAGGTATTTGAAGCGACAGCTTTTGTAAATTCCTCGTCGGATTTTATACTGTTTTCGGCAAAAAATTTAAGCACATCGGGATTGTCGTGAACCACATATTCCGTTCCGTCGGCGCGTTTTGCATGTAATCCGTCTTCACGCAGATCCGCTGATGAATAAAAGGCAAGCAATGCCGCAAATGAAAAGGTCAGCAGAACAGGAAGCTGTCCGTTCGCCGAATAATTGTCTTTAAAGGAAGGAAGAACACGTGCCTTCCATTTTGAAACTGAGTTTAGAGAAATCGACAGCAGCGCATGGTCGATAAAAGGATTTTCAAAGCGCTCAAAAACAGAAGCCGCAAAGGCTTCAACCTCGTCATGCGGCAGATTTACCTGCGGTACAATTTCCTCACGGACAACGCGTCGGATAAATTCTCCCATAATTTTATCATGCATACAATCGCGGACGATGTCAAGACCGTAGAGATAACCCGCAAGCACCGACGAAGTATGGGCACCGTTAAGTACCCTTACCTTTCGCTCACGGTAGGGGCGCTGGTCACGGGTGAACACAATCGGAAGACCGATTTTGTTAAAGGGCAGTTCATCGCTTATATCCTTATCGCTTTCGATGACCCATAAAGCAAACGGTTCACCGACATCAAGCAGCTCGTCGGTATAGCCCAACTCCTCCCGGATTTTGTCAGCTTCTCCTACGGGATAACCCGTAACTATTCTGTCAACAAGCGTACTGCAAAAAATATTGCTTTCGTTAATCCAACTAACAAAGCCGTCTGTCAAGCCCCATTGCTTTGAAAGGGCTAAAACACATTCCTTGAGTTTTTTGCCGTTGTCTTCAATAAGCTCAACAGGCAGAATGATAAGTCCCTTATCCGCGGCTCCGCCGAAGGTTTGATACCTCTTATACAAAAACTTGGTTAGCTTGCCCGG
>JBJEOD010000460.1:0-4160 GCA_051880535.1 Acutalibacteraceae bacterium
CCGTCTTTTTCTATAAACAAATCAAAGCCGGTATTATTAATTCCCGAAAATTCCTTAACGCTCCTCGCCGCCGTAACGTAATCGCAGATTTCGCGGTTTGTAGCGTACCATACATCTTCTTTTCCCGAAAGCTTTTTACAAAGCCTATCCATATCTGCCCAACGATCGGAATCGTTTTTATCAAATTCAAAGGCATGACCCCAAATGTAGAAAAGCTTTAGTTCGCCGCTGTTGTCGTTCAAAAATAAGTCGGTGAGCTCCCCTATTCGTGGGTCGTGGTCGTGACAGGTCGGGTGCCATTTAAGAAAATCTTCGGGCAAAGCAAAGCTGTATGTATCCTCAATCGTTCGGGCATAATGAACACCTAATTCCTTTAAATGCTCTGCGGTCTCGTCATTATAGCATCCGCAGGGATAGGCAAGCCCCACAGCGTCTGTACCGCAAAGCTTTCCGATTTTCTTGCAGTCCGCCGTCACCTGATAATCAAAGGTATATTTGTCAACCTCGGGCAAAAGCACATGGTCAACCGTGTGCGAGGCCAACTCAAAGCCGTTATAAAGAGATTTTACCTCTTTTTCATCAATACGGTTGTACTCGCAGTAAAAGCTAAAATGCTCAATCCAGCGCTTTTCGCCGAATGAACCCGTATTGATATTAAAGGTTGCAGGAAGTCGGTGACATCTGAAAATACAGGTAAGCCGTCTGTCCTGCTCGGTATTATCGTCATAGCTAAAGGTCAATGCCTTTTTCTTAAATCTGGGAAAAAGAAACCGCGTCATGATATTATCTCCTCTTGTGGTCAGATTATTTTGGTCGGTACTCGGTATCTATGATTTTCTGCACCTGAAATACTTATTCAGCAGTATAATCGCCGCTGAAGTAAACATTCTTCATGAAGCACCTGCAATGTTGTTTCGTCTGCATGGAGCACTTCACGACCGAGAAGCTCGGTATGCAGTCTTTCTCAAACAGGTGTTAAATACAGCTTACTTGCGGTCAGCATCCAATTAGACATGGTTTGCCTTGTCAGTGTAATGCCTTGCCGGTTCAGATCTTGTTCCTGTCTGTATAAAGGCGAACCCATAACATACTTTTGCACCATAAGGTGCGCAATAGCTTCGGGCGTAGCAAAGCTGCCCGAAATTACACCTTTTTCTTTCGGGGTCTTTAATACAGGTGTTTGTATATTTTCTTTTTCACAGCTACGGCAAGCATAGCTGTAATAATGATCTTCTACTATTACTGTCCGTGCGGGAATTATCTTGAGCTTTCGGGTAACTTCCTTACCTATCGGGGTCATAGTTTCTCCGCACTGAGGACAGGCAAGCTTGCTCTCGGGAATACGGTGCTCCACAATTTCAACAGGAATACTCTCGGGCAGCTTGTCTAATGTATATTCTTTCTTTTTGCGGCGGGTATGTCCGGCAACGACCGTAAGCTTTTCTTCGGCTTTTTCTGCGTCCTCATATATTTCCGTTTCATTAAAAATACTCAGCTGTTCCGCTTCTGTATTCTTTTCGGATGACGCGCCGAAGCGCTTATGTCCGGCTAACCGTAGTTGTTCCATAAGCGGTTCTAAGGTCTGTTTTAAATCTTTAATTTCAGCTTTAAGTTTTTCATTTTCAGAGCGCAAAGCGACCAAATCTTCGGAAGTATTTGCACTGTTTTTTATTTCGTTTTCCATATATTTATTATACCACAAATGCCCCTGAAAGTCCAGTATTTATGCGAGTTTGCGGCATTTTTTTTGCAATGAAAATCCGGATTAAATTATGCTTAATCCCGTCACCTTTTTATGTGCTTTAGGCTGCTCTACTTGCAGTCCCTCCATAAGCCAACGGTACTGCTGCGGCGTAAGCAATTTTGCTTCCTGTTCGGAACGCGGCCATTGGTATTTTCCTTTTAAATCCGTGTACCCGCAGGCGATGAAGACCTTGTCAGCTCCTGTGAAGTCGCTAAGCATAATTTCACCGCCTCAATCAGTGTTTTCAATAGCTCTGTGTCCATTCCGGAATATATATCGATCGATACATTACCGATATGCAATGTTGCAGACTGTTCTGATACTTCCATTATCTCACGGGTGTCTATGTAATCACTTATTTGACGGTTACCGTCAAATGGCAAGCACTGTGCCGATTTTATGCTATAAAGATTTTTTTTGCAGATGAAGTTGCCATTGTTTTGAATTTAGAAAAATGGCGTTTGATCAGTCTGTTTTTTCGGAGGGGAACGGTGTGGTATCAATTACCCACGGTGAGTTCGTAAAAGGATTTTTTGAAAAAGCCAATTGCATTTCACGGTACTGTGAGGGAGAAAAGCCTGTTTTCTTATGAAAAACGCGACAAAAATACAACTGATCGGCATATCCTACCGCAAGTGAAATCTCTCCGAGATTCATATTGGTACACATTAATTTTTTCGCTTTGTCGATGCGAAGATTGATAAGGTACTGGTAAGGTGTAATTCCGGTTTGCTTTTTGAAAATTTTTATAAACCAGCTTGTGCTGACATTGACTGTAGAAAGAAAATCGTTGAATACGTTCGGTGCATCCAGATGAGTATTGAAATAAAGAATAGCTTCCTCAATTTCATGCGGAAGATCATTTATCGTAATGTTTTTTTGCTGAATATTTCGCGAAATATTAAAGAGCAGTTCCATAAAAAACAAATTTACAAGTTCGATATAGTTATAGAACATATGCTGAAACTCGTATATTATTCGGTCAATGCAGTCCCCGTATATATCCGAGTCTGTCAAAGAATATTGGCGTTTATCGTCAATATTCGTTTTTTTTAGCCACTCTTCAACATGAGAACCGGTGAAGTGAACCCAATAAATATCAGGCTTGTCTTCAATTTTGAACACATAAAATTGCGGCTCGTTCGGGCGATAAATTAAAATAGAATTCTCAGGGCATATATGCTGAATACCGTCAATGAAATAATAGAGGCACCCTTTTTTCACATAGAGAATCTGGTAATCTCTTCTCCCTTTGGGACGGTTTGTACGGAAATATGACTGTTTAATCAGTAGTTCATGCCCGGCGCTCGTAACAAACAGCGGTTTAGAGTTGGAAGGCTCGTCTATAGAGCTGTCAACATAATATGATCCTATTGAAATATACATATACTCACTTCGCAATCATTTTATGACCATGTGTGACATGATCTTTCTTTATATTATTTTAACAGCAACAGGTATCACTTGTCAATCATTATTTTACAAATAAAAATACCAAAAAATTGTTTATAAGTGTTAAAAAAATTACATTTTTAGACCATATTACCATCATTTAACATAATTAATTGTTGCGTTTTGCAGTTAAATAAATTTCATTAACTTCAATATAATCCATATATTCGATTATATTGAATGAAATCATACATATTTTTTTTCAAAAAAAATGTTATAATATATTCAAATAAACAATAGAATTGAGGGCTCGAATATGTCAGATAAAAAGGCAATTTTGCATAGAGTGTTATCTGCGGCTTTGATTGTTGCAATTACAATGGTAACGATGACGACGCAAATGCGATTTGTTGCAATGGATGCTCCACGATCTATACAACCTTTCACTGATTCCGGAGAGGTAACTGATAAATCGACGGAAGCAGGAACATTTTTGGCGTCAGTTTCTGAATATCAGACCACATCGTCAGGTGAGTCGATTGATTCATTGTCAATCAATACGATTTCTTTGATGGAATTGAACAGTGAAAGCGAGGCTGTGGATTCCTCAACGGATAACACGGATGAATTGTCGATGCTTTTCTCAATCCGCGATTTGGTACCGTACAACGACGGTTATACGGTGAATTGGGAAGGCAAAACCAAAACGCCATGGTATCCGTTCTATAGCGAATGGAATGATCAAGCTAATATCTTTCGGCATTTTATTGCCAATACATTCAATACATATAATAACTACGGCACCGTATATTACAGTCTTCCGTGGGATGCAATGACCTACATACATGATTGTTTCGGCTCTGCTTTGGAAAATCAATGGCTTCAGTGCTATCAGAAAGAGACGGACAGCTGCACTCTCGGAAGAATTACATCACTGGTTTATAAAGACGCCGATACGGGTAACGAGGCAATATATAAAAACTTCCGTACCAAGCTTTCTTTCCGCTTTGAAGGGAATAACGGA
>JBJEOD010000461.1:0-4160 GCA_051880535.1 Acutalibacteraceae bacterium
TTGCCGCCCCGAGAATAATCAAATCAAGGGCAATTTCGCTCTTAAAAACCGCGGTTACGCCGTAGGCAAGCACCGAAAGAGCGGCGAATGACGCGCAAATATCGGGATTTGAACGGCGTGAAAGGATTTTAGGAATACTTTTAAACATATCAGCGTTTATAAGGCTTATTATTCCCAAAACCGCCGTGCATATTATATTCGCAGTTTTAGTGTGAGCAAGCAGCAGTCCCGACATAAAGGGCAGTCTTGCGGCGGCGAGCAATAAAAGCAGTGTAACCGAGAAAACAGCTCTTAAAAAGGCGGAACGCTTTTTGAGTGAAAGCTCCCTTAAAAAACGCTTGGCGTCCTTTTCGTCGGAAAATTCCTTATCGGGTATGTATTCCTCAAACTCGGTCTGCTCTAACTGTACCTCGCTTTCGGTTTCGTCCGCGTCCGCTTCGGGAAGGCCCGTAAGCTCACCGGTCAGGTCAATGGGTCTTGTCTGCGAGCTTATGCTTATCCGCGCGGTGTTGTTTTCGTCCGATACAGGGGTAAACTTAATTGTCGCCGTGCTGTGCAGGTCGGGTTCCTTGGGCTTGGCAGACGGCGCGGCGCTGTCAATATCCGAAATAACGCCCGATACGTTGGTCTGCACCTGACTTATCTTTGCGGAGGAGGAAATAAGGTCCTCGAATACCTCGCGCTCGGGGGGTGCGCTTTCGTGGGCCTTAGACTCGACCTTCGGCTTCTGAGCACCGTTGCTCTTTCCGAGGTCGTCAAAGGAAATATCGTATTTTTCCGAAAGCCTGTCAAGCGTTTTTTGGCTCTCGCTCTTTAAAATCTCCGCCACGCTTTCAAGCTTATATGTGGGGGTCGATTTCATTGCCGAGTCGTCGCTCTCGCCGTCCAAAATAAAGGGTCGGCATTTTTCCAGCAGAGTTTTTTCGTGCGGCGGCGCCTTTTTCGGCTCGGTCGGCTTGGTATCGGTGACAGTCTCGGGCTTTTTCTCCGCTTTAGCCCTGTTATAAACCTCTGAAAAAGCGTCAAGGTCGAAATCATCAGCGGTTTTTTCATCTGAAGCGTCCGAGCCTTGCAACGGCTCGGGCTTAACCTTTGGCGCTTTGCTTTCCTCGGCGGGAGCGGCTTCGGGATTAAGCATTCGCTTTTTAAGGGCTTCAAGCGCGCTTGTGGAGGCGGTGCTTTCCTCCCTGCCGCCGTCTGTAAAGCCCGATACCTCCTCGGGGGTCAGCGCATTGGGGTTGTAATTATGCGATACGTAGTCGGCAAATAAATCCTCCCCGTCATCGTCATTTAAAAGCGAAAACAGCTCCTCATTTTCCTTTTTTGAAAAAAAGCTCATAGCGACCTCCTTTTCCGCACGACCTCATACATAAGCACGCCCGCCGCGACCGACGCGTTAAGCGAGTTGATTTTCCCGAACATAGGCAGGCTGATTATTGCGTCGCACTTTTTGGCGGTAAGCGTGCCGATTCCGCTGCCCTCGTTGCCTATTACAAGGGCTAAGGGAATATCGTAATCGGTTTTTGTGTAGTCCCCGCCGTCCATATCCGCGCCGAAAACCCACACTCCGCGCTCCTTAAGCGAATCAATCGTATTTGCAATATTTGTAACCCGCGCAACGGGCATATATTCAAGCGCGCCGCACGCCGCCTTTGCAACGGTAGCGTTAAGCGAGGCGCTCCTGCGGGTGGGTATTATTATTCCGTGCGCGCCGCAGATTTCGGCGGTTCTTATAATCGCGCCTAAGTTGTGCGGGTCCTCAATTCCGTCGCATATTATAATGAACGGCTTTTCGTTTCTTTCTTCGGCGAGGGCGAAGATATCGTCCACCGTCGCGTATTCCTGCGAGGCGAACATCACCGCCACGCCCTGATGGTTAGCCCCGCCGCAGTAGTAGTCAAGCTTTTGGGGACTTACCTCCTTAATAAGCACGCCCTTTGCGCGGCATTTTGCGATAATCGCGGCGACCGAGCCGCCCGAAACACCGTGAGCTACAAGCAGACGGTCGATTTCTCTGCCTGAGCGCACCGCCTCAAGGACGGGGTTTCTGCCGCATATTATATTTGCCGTGCGTTCTGTATCGTTATTCTGCATATTTTAAATTCCTTTAAACATTATATTCCGAATATAAATTATACCACAAAGCGTTTAAAATTAAAATAGGCAATTTTATTAATAAACCGAAAATATGCAGAAATAATATATGTAAAAGTAAAATTATGTCTTTTCGGAGGTAGGCTATGACGGACAAGAAAATTATTAAGGTTGAAGGCTTTGAAATGATGGATTCAAGGAGCAATCCGACGGTCGGTGCGCGGGTTACGCTCAGTGACGGGAGTGTGGGCTTTGCGCTGTCGCCCTCGGGCGCGTCCACGGGTATTTACGAGGCGCACGAAATGCGGGACGGCGACAAAAGCCGCTACGGCGGCAAGGGGGTTTTAAAGGCGGCAAACGCGGTTGAAAACGAGATAGCCCCCGCGCTTATAGCCCTCGAAACTGTAAATCAGCGCGCGGCTGACGAATGTATGATAGCTCTTGACGGCACCGAAAACAAAAAAAGGCTCGGCGCAAACGCGATTCTGGCGGTCTCTTTGGCGCTCGCAAAAGCGGCGGCAAAGTCCTACGGTATGCCGCTTTACCGTTATTTGGGCGGTATAAACGGTAATGAACTGCCGCGGCCTATGATGAATATTTTAAACGGCGGCGCCCACGCGGCAAATAATATCGATATTCAGGAGTTTATGATTGTGCCCTATAAGGCAGAAAGCTTTTCAGAGGGACTTCGTCAGTGCAGCGAGATATACCACGCGCTGGGAGCTATTTTAAAGGAGCAGGAAAAGGGAAGCGGAGTAGGTGACGAGGGTGGCTTTGCACCCGACCTCGATTCTGACGAGGCGGCTATTGAGCTTATTGTAAAGGCTATAGAAAGGGCGGGCTACACGACCGACGAAATTAAAATCGCGCTGGACGTAGCATCAAGCGAGTGGTATTCCGACGGCGGCTATTTACTGCCAAAGAGAAATCAAAGAATGTCCGCCGACGAGCTTATAGGCTATTATGAGGAGCTTATTTCCAAATACCCGATAATCTCCATTGAGGACGGCACGTCAGAGGAGGACTGGCAGGGCTGGCAACGGCTTACCGACGCATTAGGGAAAAAGATACAGCTTGTCGGTGACGACCTTTTTGTAACAAATGTTTCAAGGCTCAAAAAGGGAATCGAGCTTGGCGCAGCAAATTCCATACTTGTTAAGCTTAACCAGATAGGCACCCTTACCGAAACGCTTGATGTTATAGAGCTTGCGAAAAAGCACGGCTACACCGCGGTTATTTCCCACCGCTCGGGCGAGACCGAGGACACAACCATAGCCGACCTTGCCGTGGCGGTAAACGCAGGGCAGATAAAAACAGGCGCCCCCTGCCGTACCGACAGGGTGGCGAAATACAACAGGCTTTTGATGATAGAAAACGAGCTTGTATGTATGAAATACCGAGAGTTTCAGCGAGTTTATTGGAGTAAGTAAATGAAAACATTTCGTAAGCACTTTTTCCGTTGAACTGTTTTCTTTTCACAGAGTTAATATGTGAAAATATGAGGTTAACAGTATCTTGACAAAAATCGTCAAAGGAAGTCCCTGAGGGAACAATATTCCTTGCCCTCTATTCATCGATTGACAAATGGTTTCTTCAATGTCATAAAATTCACTTTTGTTTAATGGAATTCCCTCTCTTGAAGAAACAAGAGTTGCCTCATATTCATTTTGAGCTAACCTTGCAAGATACTTTCTACGTGGATATTTGCAACCTGCGTTACTGCATTTGCTACACCCATTGCAGACAAACGGTGCTTTAAGCAACTTTGGGCATACTTCGTCCGTTTTTGTAAAACCGTTTACCTGTGCTTTTGAATGCAATTTTACCTCTTTAGATATTGTCGTCGGATCTTTGCCTATTCTTTGGGCAATAGCCTTGAAGGTCATTCCTTTTGATAAGCAGGTTTGTATTTCAATCCTGTCATCCAAAGTCATGTGTTTGTTCTTTTTGTTTTCCATTAGTCCGGGCTCCTTTCTTAATTTCCCAGACTAAATTCTACCACTAAATTTTTCCCACACTAAATTCCACCGCAATTTCCACTGTGGAATTTACTTTGGGAATTCACG
>JBJEOD010000462.1:0-4154 GCA_051880535.1 Acutalibacteraceae bacterium
ATATTTGGTTTTTCGTTTCTGTACCATTTTGCTAATTTTTCAACAGCCTGATAAAATTTCAAAGCAGGGTTTGAAATATCATCATTTGAGTCAGAAACAAAATGCTTCACTCTTAAAGTTTTATCGTCTGCAAAATAAACAATATGAATCGCAACAGCATATGGTGCAAAACCAGAATCAGAATATTCATCGCCTATAATCGAATAATCTGAAAAACCAACAAATCCGTCATCAATATAGTAAATGTGATCATCCGAAAAAAATTCGTCAGTTACATCTTGATAATCAGCGTTACGCTCCTGCTTTTTGAACTTATCATTAAGTAGTACCTTGTTTCTTCTTATTTTTCTTCTAAAGACACTTTCATCTGGCATTAAAGCAAATTTAGGATATTCAGATTCAAAATATTTTTCGTACAACCAAAGCCAATCACGATTTGTTGCAATAACTAAAATATCTTGCTTCTTTACGATATCGTACTCTCCCCAATAATTAAGCAATTCGTGGCAACCATTCTGAATAATAACGGATTTTATTACATTGGAATCTTTGTATTGTTCTTCGAATTTATCCCTGTATGTTGCTTCTTTTGAATCTTGCTTGACTTTTTGATAATCAGACAAAAAAGTCCCTACAGCAGGATTTCTAATAATAGAAATGGGGTGATTGGCTTTTATAAACTCCGCCATCATATTTACTAATGTGGGAGATAATTTAACTGGTTCAACAATAGGAACTATATCTTTACCCAAAAGATTATTAGCAACAAGTTCGCGCAAGGCAAGTAGTTCATATTGACGTCCTCTTACATACGGAAAATACATTTATATGCCTCCCCATTTATGAGTATTAATAAGAAATTGATTTATGGTTTCCCAATCTTTATCTCTTGGTCTTAAAAAATATATTAAAGACTTTAGTTCATATGGAATTTTATTTAGATTGCAAATTTCAATTTTATTTCTTTTCTTTAATTCTTTTAAGAACATCGTATATGCATTAGCAATCGGTATTTGTGAAAATCGTCTTAAACACTCTCCATAATAAAACACCTGTGATACCTTAGGTAGCTCTCCGTAATATTGGTTAATAATATTCTCAAATTCCGATTTATGCAAAATCTTAAACATTGTTGTATGATCCAGTTGTGAATTATCAGCAATTGGCTCTTTTCTTTTTGTCATACTAAAAGTTTCTTGTGACGTCAAACAATAGACACCAACATTTGTATCTTTAAGTATCTCACATGCCTGTTCAAATTGTTGTTCGGAAGTCACGACGCAAACATGATTAAAAGCTTTATAATAATCTCTAACTTGAGTATTTAATCGCTCAAAAGTATCTAAAGCTGTTTTAATTTCATAAACTACTGCTTTACCGTTTATAAGTATAAAGTCAGCTTTGGATTTACTTATTGGTATTTGAGTTAAAGCAGTTGTTGTATTAACGCTGTGTTTACCAAGTAAAAGTTTATTAAGCAATGTGTTCTGATAAAAATATTCGTTGCGATATTCATTAGACATATAGCTATAAATTTCACTTATTAGGGTTCCGTTGCTTTT
This sequence comes from Acutalibacteraceae bacterium, assembly GCA_051880535.1. Taxonomy (GTDB): domain Bacteria; phylum Bacillota; class Clostridia; order Oscillospirales; family Acutalibacteraceae; genus UBA737. The sequence goes on from JBJEOD010000462.1 coordinate 1,563, forward strand.
ATCTTCAGGATCATTTATATATCTTTTTATTACAGCATCAAAAATTGATGTATCGTCAAAATGAATCATATCTGAAAAAGCATTTTGTGTGAAGAGGCGGTTTAAAATTATATTGTTCTCTGCCATTTTAATCCTCCTTCACATTGTTATAATTGTACATACTAATTATAACACATAAACTGTTTTTTGCAAGTAGTAGCTTCAATTTGTTCTTGTATGAAGAACAATTTTTATATTTTTTATAAAGTATACAGGGGCAGGGAGCTTTTACTCCCCGCCCTTGCCTGCGTTTTAAGCCGTTTTATCGGCTTGTGGTGGTGCTTTCTGTTCTTTCTCAGACTTGTATTCTTCAAGGTACTTCTTGCCCTCATCTGTGGCATAAAATTCCTGAATGTCGGGCAAGAAACATTTTACTATTGCTTCTAATTCATAATCCGGAATATCCCATTTGCCTCTTTTCATATGGCATCACGGAACTTATGAGATTATGTCGATCATTCCTCCTTTACATATTCATTTGCATACCGCCATCATCGTGGCTGTCTTGAGTTTGTTTTTTCTTCTGCCCGCGCTTGCGCTCACGTACATATTTCGGATTGTGTTTGTCATTATCCGTTCCACCGATCATCGCAAGATCAGCTGCAAGATACAGGCTATTAGCGGCAATATCGAGCCAATCGCCGCCCATTTCAGCCTGAGTCTCCAGGGTGTCAAGTCCCGTGCTTTCAGCTCGTCCTTTATATTCTTCAGTTCGGTATGCATCATTTCCCTCAATTGATTGGTCTGATTCGATGATTGTACCTCTACTGAATATCGTATCGAGTTCATTCCCTCCGATACAATTCTCCGAGCTTGAAACAGGTTGTCCTCCACCGTCCTGGTCATTATATTCTTCAAGCCTTCCTGCGTCGGTAGCTTGGATATCAAATCCGTATTCCGCACAATGGCGTTCCCAGTCTGTGAGATATGCTCCGCCAATAGATTGTATTGCTCGGGCTTGAGCATCAGGTAGATCGGCTGTATCGGCTCGGTCAAAGCTTCTACCGTCTGCTCGGTTATCGTTTGTATTTTGTTGATTTGTTTTAACTGCTCCATATTCATAAGCAAATAATTCCTCCATATTAGTTTTTAAATATTTGTCATCAAGTAATCGGTTGTCCCGAAACCGCTGGCCGTCCGGTGTGGTATAGGTTATATACTTATAATGGTCTATCCACTTAACACCGTATCCGAGTTTTTGCATCTGCTCGATAAACTGTTTTTTGTTACGGCTCTTAGCAACCGCATAGTCTATTGCATTTGTCAGTTTCAGCTTTTTACTGTTACCGCGCAATGCGGCACGGTACTCCCGTTGATTCAAAGACCGTTGTTTAGGTTTTTGATAAGGTTTAAGTATCTCTAACCCAAACTGCTGACAGATTTCATCCGGCTTATGCCGTAGCTCTTCCAACCCTTTTTCATTTATTTGGATTTTCAAGCCTGTTTCACAGTTTACCGAGTTGACAACGAAATGATTGTGCCAGTGGTCGCGGTCAATGTGCGTTGCCACAACAACCTCGAATCCGTCAAAGGCTTTTGCCGTTTCCAAGCCGATTTGGTTTATCTGCTCAGGCATCGCACCACAGTCCGGTTTAAAGGATTGAACATACTGCTTGAAGAATACACCCTTTGCCTTTCCGTATCGGTGTTTGGTAGCCATAAATTCTTCAAATGCTGATTCGGGAACACAGTTCTGCCCGCTTACAAGCTTGATGCTGCCTAACACGGTTTTCTTATCCTGCATCACATAATCAAGCACCCGCTTCATCGCCGTGGCGGTCTGCGTCTTTTCGGAGATTGCCGTAAAGGTTGCCATCAGCCGCACCTCCCGACTATCTTATTAAGTGTAGTCAAAACCTCGGTATATTGAGCTTTCAGCTCTCGCAGATCGGGGCATACAATTTTACCCATATTGCAGAGGGTTGTTAGCTGGTTGATATTTCTGCCTATAGCTTTCTGCTCTTTCAGCACATCGTTGAGACCGTTAATAACGGTGACGGGTTTGTTCATTGCCGCCGATGTTACAAACTCGGTGAAGTTCATATTTGCTTTTTCAGCTTTTCTTTTTATTGCCACGTAATCGCTCTCACGAAAACGCATTGCAATCATTTTTGTTTTGTTGTCGGTTTTAGTTTTGTCCTCTCTTTCCGCGGATCACACCGCTGTAAAATTATTGGGGTTCGGGGCTCGCCCCGATAAGCTGTTTCTATGCGGCGGCCGTAGGCCTGCGTATATACAAACAATATGCTTGCCCTATCCCTGCGAGATAGGATTCTTTTGTGACATCCATATTTACCGTCAGCTCCTTTCAACCGATATGTAAAAATCCCTGCGTGAAAACTGTATGGATATACCTTGACAGTTCCCGCGCAGGGATTGCATTTTTCATTATGCTTTTGTCAAAGTACATACCGCAGAGGATAAAACAAGTCTTACGCTGTCAAGCCGACACTTTCGGCTGTGTTCCGCGATAAGACTTATATATGTCATGTTCGATTGGACTGTTATTATACCGGAGAATAAAAATTTTGTCAAGGCCAAAATTTATAAAAT
>JBJEOD010000463.1:0-4130 GCA_051880535.1 Acutalibacteraceae bacterium
TTATTTTAAAGTGTTTGTCAACTTTATCTAATGATTCTTTTAATTTCCAGAACCGCTTCCTTAATTTAGTATATATCAAGACACCTATTTCCCGGCATTGTTCAAGCTATAAAAAAAGTCAGGTAATTTCAGAGCTTTTCCCCTGGACACGGTATAATAATAGCAATAAAAAATCGACCGGAAGCGGCAATCAAAGCTCTGCTTTCGGTCGGTAAAAGCGGTTAAAACGTCACATGTAAAATTCACGCTCCCGGATTCCAAATCCGGTACACTGTTGTCTGCGCAATGGATACAATATATTCATAGCTTATCAGGGTCATATTTAGGAACAGCCTCGGTCTTTGAAACTACATACGCGCTTATCCTGCTCGCCGTTTTAAGACAGCTGTTAATATCAAAGCCCGACATATACTTATACAAAAAAGCCGCTGAAAAGCTGTCTCCCGCTCCTACGGTCGAGGCTACCGTAACACTTTCAGCGTCACAGCTAAACGAAGCTTTATTAAGAACGTCATATGCCAAAGATCCCTTTTCACCCAAGGTTATTATGATTAATTTAATATTTTGAAAGGCTTTTGAGATTTCGGTCACTATATCTTTATAGCTGTATTCGGTGTCAAACACCATTTTTGAAACGGAGGGAAGCTCCTCATCGCTTATTTTTAAAACGGTGGCATTTTCCATACAAAGCATAAGACTTTCGCGGCTTATAAACGGCTTTCTTAAATTAACATCTGCAAATATTTCTCTAAAACTGTGACTTTTTATAAGCCCTACAAGCCCCTGTCTGTTCTCTTCATTTCTTAAAGCCAACGTGCCAAAATACAGCGCGTCAAAGCCGTTCGAAACGGCGGAGCAGTCAATGTAATCGTATGCGGAATCCCGCACAATATTATATGAGGGAACGCCGCGTTCGTTAAGGCTTACTAAGCACTTTCCGGTCTCTTTTCCGCTTAAAACGGAAACATATTCGGAGTTTACTTTCCAAAGTGGTAACTTATTAAGCGCCTCTTTCCCCAATTCGTCGTCCCCTAAAGCCGATAATATATAAGCCTCTCCTCCCTGCTTTGCAAAATGAGCCACAAGGTTAAGTGGCGCACCGCCTAAATATTTTTCGTCGGGGTAAACGTCCCATATAATTTCTCCAAAGGATAAAAGCTTCATATCATTTCTCCGATTACGGTTTAATTATATATTTGCCCTTTGCCCTTAAAGAGCTGTCCGCCAATATTTTTGGCAGATTTTCAAGCGGCTCGCAGGAGTATACTACCGAGCTTACGTCTATTTTGCCGCTGTCAATAAGCTCCAATGCCCGTTTTTGCGTATACGGATTAATAAAGGACGACTTAAGCACGATTTCCTTTTGGAATATTTCAAACGGCTTTATACTGATAGTATCGTCCGGAGCGGTCAGCCCGAACATCATAACAACGGATTTTTCACCCGCAATATCTATAGCCTGCTCTATTGTTGAGGTTTTGCCCACACATTCTATAACCGCCGAAATTCTTTTAATGCCATTTTCAGCGAGAATCTTTTTAACATCGTTTCCGATAGGGTCAATACAAAGGTCGGCGCCAAGCTTTTCGGCGATTGTTCTTTTTTCGGCAACAGGCTCTATCATAATGAGTTTTCCTGCTCCCGAAAGTTTTGCTAACTGCAGCATTATCATTCCTATCATACCGCCGCCTATTATTGCAACCGTATCACCGCAGGAAATGTCGCACATATCTATACCGTGAACACAGCAGGCTGTCGGCTCGGTCATAGCCGCCGCTTCGTATGAGGTACTGTCGGCGATTTTATAAACCTGAGACTGCGGCACAGCACAGTATTCCGCAAATCCTCCGTTTACTCCCGTTCCGATACCAATCATATTTTGACAGAAATGACCGATTCCGCTTTTGCAGTAATAACAGTCGCCGCAAAGCTTGTTAGGGTCTACGCACACCCTGTCACCAACGCGTATTTCTTTTACACCCTCGCCGACAGCCTCGACTATGCCTGAAAATTCATGCCCCAAAACCGTACCTGCGGGTGTAGGAAAACAGCCCTTATCGCCATTAAAAATATGTACGTCGGTGCCGCATATTCCGCAGGCCTTAACCTTAATTAAAACCTCTCCCGCTTTCGCCGACGGCTTTGGTATTTCCTCAACCCTTAAATCGTTCTTTGAATAAAAAACTCCTGCTTTCATGGCTGTTCCTCCGTTTAAATCTTAATTTTATGTGCTTCTCTGTTTTTATAATAAAAAATATTTTTAAAACCTATTTCTTTTAAGGTCTCAATCGCTTTATCAAAGCAATACGACGCGTTTTCGGCAATATGTGCGTCTGAACCGAGGGTTATTAAATATCCGCCCATATCAAAATATTTTTTTAAAATTTCCATGCCCGGCATACTGTCTTTAAGGGTGGAATAGCCCGAGGTATTAACCTCAAGCGCTATTCCCTTTTTAATTATTGCTTTTAGAATCTCGGTAATTTTACCGTCAAAAGCGCTTAAATCTACCTTGATTCCGTATTTTCCCGTAATATATCTCAGCGGACAGGTAATATGCGCCAAAACGTCAAAATCCGTTGTGCCAATCATTTCAAGCATATCGTTAAAATAGCAATCCATATAAGAGTATATCTGCTCGCTTGTGAAGCTTGAAAAATCAATTCCAGAATAAGGCTTTTCAAGGTCTTTGAATTTTACACAGTGAACCGAACCGAGTATTACGTCATACGCAAGCAGACTGTGTATTTTTTCGTATTCATTCTTATACCAAAAGCCCTCGCTTATTTCAACACCCGATAATATAAGACATTTACCACCGTATTTTTCATTGAGTGCATGGACTGTATCCGCTGAATTTTTAATAGGAGTATATATATCATAGTCCTTGTATAAAAACACGTCGCAATGGTCGGTAACGGCGAATATATTTGTGCCTCTCTTTATCTGCATAATGCACATATCCTCAATTTTGCATACCGAGTCGTGAGAATTAACCGAATGAGTGTGCATATCTGCGTTATGAGCCTGAAATTCTATCATATCTATTACTCCTACTATAAAAAATATCAGCCGCACATAAATATAGCTACCCGATATCCGCAACTGAGTCTCAATTCTGAAAATAAAAGTAATCAGGCGATGCTTTTTCTGGCCGCCTGATTGTCTTTTTATGTGTTCACTCAAAATATGACAGCCAATTTTTTATAAAAATCATTCAAAAGAAAAAACTTTTCTAAGTAATGGCTGTGCGCCGGTAACAGGATCCATTTCCATTATCATAACGTCCTTCATATACACGTTCCAGCGTTTGACAACCGGACTTTCATCCTGAACCTTTGCAGCATATTCGACACCTTTTTCACATTCGTAATATCCGAAAAGCTCATTGCCCGTATTCCAAATAGTATAGTTTTTAATACCCGCATCTTTAAGAACCTCAAGCATCTCCGGCCATATTTCGTTGTGGCGTTTGACATATTCATCTAACTTTCCGTCGATCACGATGGCTTTCCAAGCATATTTTTCCATTCAAATCACTCCTTCTTTTTTATAGATTATATATGCTTTTTATTGAAAAGTAAATACCTTTTTCAAGCACATATATACCGCGACAAGTCTCGGTATATATAAAAAATATATTATAATGCTTTTTGTATTTCTTTCAGATATAATAATTTAAAGCGGAGAAAAACAGCTTTCTATCCTTCTTTAGATCCTTTTTGAATTCAACCGTAAGGGTTAATCTGTTTGTTAATATTTTCTGCTGTAATATATTAAGTTGGGTAGTTCACTTCACCTATCACCTTGACAGGTGGCACCTTCCACCAAGTAGGCGCAATAGCCCCTTGGCGGAAGGTGTATTTTTTTGCTGCTTTACTCGCTTCGGATTTTGTAAAGCAGACTGCTCTTGCCGCCTTTAGTGCGATATCGCTGCTCGGTTTCAAGAAGTCCGGCTTTCCGCAAATCCTGTATGGCTCTGCGGACGGTGGATTGGGACAGCTTCAGCTCTGCCGCTATCGTTGGAATTGAAGGCCAACACTCACCGTCCTTGTTGGCTCTGTCCGCAAGATAGATATAAACGGATACCGCACGGTGCGAAAGCTCCATACGGTATAAAAAATTAAGCT